>NZ_JBHXEG010000081.1:0-43344 GCF_042724935.1 Kitasatospora sp. NPDC127060 | reverse complement strand
CCTTCCAGCGGGCCCTCCGGGCGCTTCGTTCTTTCGTGTTTCCAGCTTATCAGATGTTTTCCGCTCCGTTTTCCGGAGTTTCATTCATCCGATTTGGCTTTCGCCTTTCGGCGCTCCCGAACTCTATCAGAGTTTCTCGGTCCGTTTTCCCGGCCGTTCTCGAATTCGCATTCGTATTCGAGGACCGCCTTGGGGCTCGTCCCGTGGGGCAACCCGGAGAACATTACGCACCGGGTCGCCCCACGTCAAACCAGCCTCAGCAGGTCAGGACGGGCTTCGGCGAAGAGGCCCAGGGCCGAGCTCAGACCTCGACGACGACCGGCAGGATCATCGGCCGGCGGCGGTAGTTGTCCGCGACCCACTTGCCGATGGTCCGGCGGACGAGCTGCTGCACCTGGCGGGGCTCCAGCACGCCGTCGCTCGCCGAGCGGTCCAGTGCCTCCTGGAGCTTGGCGACGACCGGCACGAAGGCGTTGTCGTCGATGCCGGAGCCGCGGGCCTGGATGGTCGGGCGCCCGACGATCTTGCCGTTGGTCGAGTCGACCGCGACGAAGACCGAGATGAAGCCCTCCTCGCCGAGGATCTTGCGGTCCTTGAGCGAGGCCTCGGTGATGTCGCCGACCGAGGCGCCGTCCACGTAGACGTAACCGGCCTGCACCTTGCCGACGATCCGGGCGACGCCCTTCTCCAGGTCGACGCAGACGCCGTCCTCCGCGATGACCACGCGGTTGCGCGGAATGCCGGTCGCGATGCCGAGCTCGGCAGCTGCCCGCAGGTGGCGCCACTCGCCGTGGACCGGCATCAGGTTGCGCGGCTTGCAGATGTTGAAGAAGTACAGCAGCTCACCGGCCGAGGCGTGGCCGGAGACGTGCACCTTGGCGTTGCCCTTGTGCACGACCTTGGCGCCCCAGCGGGTCAGGCCGTTGATGACGCGGTAGACGGCGTTCTCGTTGCCCGGGATGAGCGAGGACGCCAGGACGACGGTGTCGCCCTCGACGATGCGGATCTGGTGGTCGCGGTTGGCCATCCGGGACAGTGCCGCCATCGGCTCGCCCTGGGAGCCGGTGCAGATCAGCACGACCTCCTTGTCCGGCAGGTCGTCGAGCTGCTTGACGTCGACGACCATGTTGCCGGGGACCTTCAGGTAGCCCAGGTCGCGGGCGATGCCCATGTTGCGGACCATCGAGCGGCCGACGAAGGCGACCTTGCGCTTGTACTCGTGCGCGGCGTCCAGCACCTGCTGGATGCGGTGCACGTGGCTGGCGAAGGAGGCGACGATGATGCGCTTGTCGGCGTTCGCGAAAACGTTTCGCAGCGCGGCCGAGATGTCCCGCTCGTGCGGGATGAAGCCGGGGACCTCGGCGTTGGTGGAGTCCACCAGCAGCAGGTCCATGCCCTCTTCGGCCAGCTTGGCGAAGGTGGGCAGGTCGGTGAGGCGGCCGTCCAGCGGCAGCTGGTCCATCTTGAAGTCACCGGTGGCCACGACCATGCCGGCGGGGGTGCGGACGGCCACGGCGAGGGCGTCCGGGATGGAGTGGTTGACCGCGATGAACTCGCAGTCGAAGGGGCCGATGCGCTCGCGCTCGCCCTCCTTCACCTCCAGCACGTACGGCCGGATGCGGTGCTCGGCGAGCTTCGCCTCGATCAGGGCGAGGGTCAGCTTCGAACCGATCAGCGGGATGTCCGGGTTCTCCCGCAGGAGGAAGGGGACGGCGCCGATGTGGTCCTCGTGCCCGTGGGTGAGGACGATGCCGTCGACCTTGTCGAGGCGGTCCCGGATGTAGCTGAAGTCCGGGAGGATCAGGTCGACGCCGGGCTGCTCGTCCTCGGGGAAGAGGACACCGCAGTCGATGATCAGGATGCGGCCGCCGTACTCCAGGACCGTCATGTTGCGGCCGATCTCACCGAGACCGCCGAGCGGAGTGATGCGGAGGGCGCCCTCCTTCAGGGCCGGGGGTGCGCCGAGTTCGGGATGCGGGTGGCTCAAAAGACTCTCCTCACGACGCACGCCATATGCCTGGGGTCCTCCCCCTGGAGACATATGGCGTGCGTACTCAGTGTCGTTTTCCTACTGGGTCTGTGCTCTCGCGCCTTCGGTCCGGTCCAGCGGCGGACCCGGGTGGGTCCGGCGAGCCGGGGCGCGCACGTCTGTGTCTGCCTACAGGTGTACCCCGCCGGCGGCGAGATCCTGCTTCAATCGGTCGATCTCCTCGGGCGTCGCACCGACCAGCGGCAGTCGCAGCGGCCCGGCCGGCAGGCCCCGGAGGTCCAGCGCGGCCTTGGTGAGGATCACGCCCTGGGTGCGGAACATACCGGTGAACACCGGCAGCAGGCCCTGGTGGATCGCGGTGGCCTTGGCCACATCGCCGCTCAGGTAGGCCTCGATCATCGACTTCAGCTCACCGGCCACCACGTGCCCGACGACGCTGACCACGCCGACGGCTCCGACGGACAGCAGCGGCAGGTTGAGGATGTCGTCGCCGGAGTACCAAGCGAGGTCGGAGCGGGCGATCGCCCAGGCCGCGGCGCCGAGGTCGCCCTTGGCGTCCTTGTTGGCCACGATCCGCGGGTGCTCGCCGAGCCGGACCAGGGTCTCGTGGCTCAGCGCGACCCCGCTGCGGCCCGGGATGTCGTACGCCATGACCGGCAGGCCGGTGGCGTCGGCGACCTGCGTGAAGTGCCGGTACAGGCCCTCCTGCGGGGGCTTGTTGTAGTACGGCGTCACGACCAGCAGGCCGTGCGCCCCGGCGGCCTCCGCCTGCCGGGCCAGCTCGACGCTGTGGTGGGTGTCGTTGGTGCCGACCCCGGCCACCACGTGGGCCCGGTCCCCGACCGCCTCCACCACGGCGCGGACAAGCTGGGCCTTCTCGGCGTCGCTGGTGGTCGGGGACTCACCGGTGGTGCCGTTGACGACGAGTCCGTCGTTCCCGGAGTCGACGAGGTGCGTGGCGAGGCGCTGGGCGCCGTCGATGTCGAGTGCGCCGTCGGCGGTGAACGGGGTGACCATCGCGGTCAGCACCCGGCCGAACGGCGTCTGGGGGGTGGAGGTCGGAGCCATGCGTCCAAAGCTACTCGTAGGCGGTGGGGCGGTACCCATGCCGGTCCATGGTTCGGACAGGTGGAGCAGGTCGGGGCGGGGAGATGGGATTCCGGTGCTGCCCGCTCGGGGGTTCGGGCAGCACCGGAATCCGTGGTCACGAATGTAGGGAGCGGCTAGAAAAGCCGCAATCCAGACATGCCAGACACTCTGCCCATATGCCTGTCGTCCCAGGTCAGGGGGCGACTCGGCCGTGCTTCTCGAAAGCCGCATGGGTGAGCGGCATGAGCCTGGCCCACTGCTCCTCCATCTGCTCCGCGACCATCTCGATCTCGCGCTGCGGGAACGACGGCACCGCCGAGTTCTCCCGCCGGGTGCGCAGCGAGAGGAAGTGCATCAGCGAGCGCGCGTTGCAGGTCGCGTACATCGAGGAGAACAGGCCGACCGGCAGCACCGCGCGGGCGACCTCGCGGGCCACGCCGGCCGCCAGCATCTCCTGGTAGCGGGCGTAGGACTCGCGGTACGCGGCCTCCATGGCCGCGGTGGTGGTCTCGTGCTGCTCCGGGGTGCCCTGGTGGAACTCGTACTTGCCGGGGCGGCCCTGCTGGACCAGCTTGCGGTCCTCGGCCGGGACGTAGAAGACCGGCTCCAGCTCGCGGTAGCGGCCGGACTCCTCGTTGTACGACCAGCCGCTGCGGTGCCGGTGGAACTCGCGGAACACGAAGATCGGCGCGCTGATGAAGAAGGTCATCGAGTTGTGCTCGAAGGGCGTGCCGTGCCGGTCGCGCATCAGGAAGTTGATCAGGCCCTTGGACTTCTCCGGGTCCTGCTGGAGCGCCTCCAGGGACTGCTCGCCCGCAGTCGACACCCGGGCCGCCCAGATGACGTCCGAGTCCGCGGCGGCGCTGCGGACCAGGTCCACCGTCACGTCGCTGCGGAAGCTGGGGGCCGTCGGTTCGTCGCTCACGCGTTACTCCTTGCGGGTTCGGTGCTGTGCAGCTTGATGGCGTGCTGCATGGTCTTGCGGGCGCGCGGGGTGTCGCCGGCGTCGGCGTAGGCCACGGCGAGGCGGAACCACACCCGCCAGTCGCCCGGTACGGCCTCCGCCTCGGCCTGGCGGCGGGCGAACACCGCGTCGGCCGAGTCCCGGTCGATCCGCCCGCCGACGGTGCGCTTCAGCTCGTCCACCGGCAGGCCGCCCTCGGCCTCCAGCTCTCGGGCGAGCTGCTCGCTGGCCCGGCCGAAGCGGACGGTCTGGCGCAGGAACCAGACGCCGATCACCGGGATCACGAAGGCGCACAGGCCGATGCCGATGCCGAGCGGCTTGCCGGTGGCGACCAGTTGGACGCCCTCCCCCACGCAGACGAGGGCGACCAGCAGCAGCACGCCGGACAGGACGAAGAAACCGGTACGGGAGGTCATTTCGCGCTCCTGGAGTTCAACGGAGTCACAGGTCCAGGAAGTGTTCGAGGCCGAAGGTCAGCCCCGGCGTCCCGACGACCTTGCGCACGCCCAGCAGGATGCCCGGCATGAAGCTGCTGTGGTGCAGCGAGTCGTGCCGGATGGTGAGCGTCTCGCCGGTGTCGCCGAACATCACCTGCTGGTGGGCCAGCAGGCCGCGCAGCCGTACGGCGTGCACCGGCACCCCGTCCACGTCGGCGCCGCGCGCGCCGGGCAGGCTGTGGGTGGTCGGGTCCTGCTGCTTCGGGCGGCCGGCCTCGGCGCGGGCCGCGGCGATCAGCTGGGCGGTGCGGGTGGCGGTGCCGCTGGGGGCGTCGGCCTTGCGGTCGTGGTGCAGTTCGACCACCTCGACCGACTCGAAGTACCGGGCGGCGACCTGGGAGAACTTCATGCCGAGGATCGCGCCGATGGAGAAGTTCGGGGCGATCAGCAGGCCGAGGTCCGGAGCGTCCGTGAGCCAGCCGCGGACGGTGGCCAGCCGCTCGTCCGTCCAGCCGGTCGTGCCGGTGACCACGTGGATGCCGTGGTGGACGCAGTAGTCGAGGTTGCCCATCACCGAGTCCGGGTGGGTGAGTTCGACGGCCACCTGGGCCCCGGCCTCGGTGAGCTCCGCCGGCTTCGAGCCGCGGCCGAGGGTGGCCACCAGCTCCAGGTCCGGCGCGGCCTCGACGGCCTTGACCGCCTCCGAGCCGATCCGTCCGTTGGCACCGATCACGGCGACACGCAGCGTCATAGCGACATTCCTCTCCGGGAAGGCAATCTCAGGCCAGCAGATCGGCGAGCCGGGCGGCCCGCTTGTCGTTGACCGGACCGATCAGCGCCAGCGACGGCCGGTACGCGCCCAGCACATCACGGGCCACCGCGTGCACGTCCTCCAGGGTCACCGCCGCGATCCGCTCCAGCATGTCGTCCACCGACAGGTGGTGCCCGTAGCTGAGTTCGGCCTTGCCGATCCGGTTCATCAGCGAGCCGGTGTCCTCCATGCCGAGCACGGTGGAGCCGGAGATCTGCCCGATCGCGCGCTGCAGCTCCTCCTCGGTGATGCCCTCGGCGACCACCTTGGCCAGCTCGTCGCGGCAGATCCGCAGCACCTCCTCGACCCGCTTGGGCTGGCAGCCGGCGTAGATGCCGAACAGGCCGCTGTCCGCGTAGGAGGAGGAGTACGAGTAGACCGAGTACGCCAGGCCGCGCTTCTCCCGGACCTCCTGGAACAGCCGCGAGCTCATCCCGCCGCCCAGGGCCGCGTTGAGCACGCCCATCGCCCAGCGGCGCTCGTCGTGCCGGGGCACCCCGGGCACGCCCAGCACCAGGTGGGCCTGCTCGGTGGAGCGGTTGAGCACCTCGACCTTGCCGTTGGTGCGCAGCGCCTTGACGCCGCGGCGGGCCTCGGCGGGCGCCGCGGTGGAGCGGGCCAGCACCGGGGCGAAGGCCTCCTGCACCTGCTTGACGACCTTGCGGTGGTCCAGGTTGCCGGCCGCGGCGACGACCAGGTTCTCCGGGCGGTAGCGGCGGTGGTAGAAGCCCGCGATCTGCTCCCGGGTGAGCGCCTTGATGGTCTCCTGGGTGCCGAGGATCGGACGGCCGAGCGGGCCGCTGCCGAAGATCACCTTGGCGAACAGGTCGTGGACGACGTCACCCGGGTCGTCCTCGGCCATCGCCATCTCCTCGAGGATGACGCCGCGTTCGGCGTCGACGTCCTCGGAGCGGATCAGCGAGCCGGTCAGCATGTCGCAGACCACGTCGATGGCCAGCGGCAGGTCGGTGTCCAGGACCCGGGCGTAGTAGCAGGTGTTCTCCTTCGCGGTGAAGGCGTTCATCTCGCCGCCGACCGCGTCCAGGGCCGCCGAGATGTCCAGCGCGCTGCGCCGCTCGGTGCCCTTGAAGAGCAGGTGCTCCAGGTAGTGGGTGGCGCCGTTGAGCTGCGGGGTCTCGTCCCGCGAGCCGACGCCGACCCAGATGCCGAAGGTCGCGGAGCGCACCGTCGGCAGGGTCTCGGTGACGACCCGCAGGCCGCCGGGCAGGACGGAGCGGCGCACCGTGCCGGCGCCGTCGACGCCCTTGAGCAGGGTCCGGGTGGTGCCGGGACGCTGCTTTACCGCCGGGGCCTGGGCCACGGTGGGTACCTCCAGAGGAAACGCACGTGGAATGGCACGTACGGACGAACGCGTGGACAACAGGGTGCGGCCCGCACGCCGGGAGGCGTACGGGCCGCAAGGGGTCAGCTAGCGGCGCTTCACTCGGAAGCGGCCTCGCCGCCTTCCTCGCCCTCGATGACCGGGATCAGCGAGAGCTTGCCGCGCGGGTCGATCTCGGCGATCTCGACCTGCACCTTGGCGCCGACGCCGAGGACGTCCTCGACGTTCTCCACGCGCTTGCCGCCGGCCAGCTTGCGGATCTGCGAGATGTGCAGCAGGCCGTCCTTGCCCGGCATGAGCGAGACGAACGCGCCGAACGTCGTGGTCTTGACCACGGTGCCCAGGTAGCGCTCGCCGACCTCCGGCATGGTCGGGTTGGCGATCTGGTTGATCGTGGTGCGGGCGGCCTCGGCGGCCGGGCCGTCGGAGGCACCGATGTAGATGGTGCCGTCGTCCTCGATCGTGATCTCGGCGCCGGTGTCCTCCTGGATCTGGTTGATCATCTTGCCCTTGGGGCCGATGACCTCGCCGATCTTGTCCACCGGGATCTTGATGGTGATGATGCGCGGCGCGTTCGGGGACATCTCGTCGGGCGAGTCGATGGCCTCGTTCATCACGTCGAGGATGTGCAGGCGCGCGTCCTTGGCCTGCTTCAGCGCGGCGGCCAGCACGGAGGCCGGGATGCCGTTCAGCTTGGTGTCGAGCTGCAGCGCGGTGATGAAGTTGCGGGTACCGGCGACCTTGAAGTCCATGTCGCCGTACGCGTCCTCGGCACCCAGGATGTCGGTCAGCGCGACGTAGTGGGTCTCACCGTCGATCTCCTGCGAGATCAGACCCATGGCGATGCCGGCGACGGCGGCCTTCAGCGGCACACCGGCGTTCAGCAGCGACATGGTCGAGGCGCAGACCGAGCCCATCGAGGTGGAGCCGTTGGAGCCGAGCGCCTCGGAGACCTGGCGGATGGCGTACGGGAACTCCTCGCGGGTCGGCAGGACCGGGAGGATGGCGCGCTCGGCCAGGGCGCCGTGGCCGATCTCGCGGCGCTTGGGGGCGCCCACGCGGCCGGTCTCGCCGACCGAGTACGGCGGGAAGTTGTAGTTGTGCATGTAGCGGCGACGCGTCTCCGGGGAGAGCGTGTCGAGCTGCTGCTCCATCCGGAGCATGTTCAGCGTGGTGACGCCCAGGATCTGGGTCTCGCCGCGCTCGAACAGGGCCGAGCCGTGGACGCGCGGGATGGCCTCGACCTCGGCGGCCAGGGTGCGGATGTCGGTGACACCGCGGCCGTCCATGCGGACCTTGTCCTTGATGACGCGCTCGCGGACGATCTTCTTGGTCAGCGCGTTGTAGGCGGCGCTGATCTCCTTCTCGCGACCCTCGAACTCGGGGAGCAGCTTCTCGGCCGCGACGGCCTTGACGCGGTCCAGCTCGGTGTTGCGCTCCTGCTTGCCCGGGATGGTGAGGGCCTGGGCCAGCTCGTCCTTGACGGCGCTGGTCAGCGCGGCGAGGACGTCGTCCTGGTAGTCCAGGAAGACCGGGAACTCGGCGGTCGGCTTGGCGGCCTGGGCGGCCAGCTGCGCCTGCGCGGCGCACAGCACCTTGATGAAGGGCTTGGAGGCGTCGAGACCGGCGGCCACGACCTCCTCGGTCGGCGCCTCGGCGCCGCCCTCGACCAGCTTGATGGTCTTGTCGGTGGCCTCGGCCTCGACCATCATGATCGCGACGTCGCCGTCCGGCAGGACGCGACCGGCGACGACCATGTCGAAGACGGCCGACTCCAGCTCGCTGTGGGTCGGGAAGGCGACCCACTGGCCGTTGATCAGCGCGACGCGGACGCCACCGATCGGGCCGGAGAACGGCAGGCCCGCCAGCTGGGTGGAGGCGGAGGCGGCGTTGATCGCGACCACGTCGTACAGGTGGTCGGGGTTGAGCGCCATGACGGTGCAGACGACCTGGACCTCGTTGCGCAGGCCCTTGACGAAGGACGGGCGCAGCGGGCGGTCGATCAGGCGGCAGGTGAGGATCGCGTCCTCGGAGGGCCGGCCCTCACGACGGAAGAACGAGCCGGGGATGCGGCCGGCGGCGTACATCCGCTCCTCGACGTCCACCGTCAGCGGGAAGAAGTCGAAGTGCTCCTTCGGCTGCTTGGAGGCGCTGGTGGCCGACAGCACCATGGTGTCGTCGTCCAGGTAGGCCACGGCGGAGCCGGCGGCCTGACGGGCCAGGCGGCCGGTCTCGAAGCGGATGGTACGGGTGCCGAAGGAACCGTTGTCGATTACGGCTTCGGCGTAGAACACGTTCTCTTCCACCTGGAAGATCTCCTCTTTCGTACGTCTCCGGGAAAGCGTCCCCGCGCAGTGCCTCGCGTTGGCTCCGGGGCCCTCTTGCCAGGGAGGGCGGCAGTCGGGCCGGTCTTCGATCGAAGCCTCCGGGGTGCCCCGCTCGGCTGCGGGGGTTCCGGGGGCCACTACCGAGGACCGGCGCCTCACGACTGCCGGGCCGGGACGGGCGGTCCGCGTCTGGACGCTCTCTCGGATGCGGGCGGCTTCCGTTTGAAGCCTTCGTCCCGCGGGGGGTTCGGGCTGTCTGCCCGGGTGGCGCGCTGCTGCGCCATCACCCGGCATGCCCACAACCCTACGGTGCAATCCTCGGCCACCTGGGGAGGTGCGCGCGAGTTGTTGTGTCAAGGTGCCGCGGTCGAACCGCCGCGGCATACGCGCGAGGGGCGGCTCCCCGGTGTGGGGAGCCGCCCCGAGCGGCGGTCTTAGCGGGCGCCACCGGCGGCACCGCGGCGGATGCCCAGACGGTCGACGAGCGTACGGAAGCGCTCGATGTCCTTCTTGGCCAGGTACTGCAGGAGCCGGCGGCGCTGGCCGACCAGGATCAGCAGGCCACGACGCGAGTGGTGGTCGTGCTTGTGGAACTTGAGGTGCTCGGTCAGGTCCGAGATGCGGCGGGAGAGCATGGCCACCTGGACCTCGGGGGAACCGGTGTCGCCCTCCTTCTGGCCGAACTCGGCGAAGATCTGCTTCTTGACGTCAGAGGCGAGAGCCACTGCAACTCCTTCAAGGTCTACCGAGCGGTCCTGGTCGACTGCACAGGGCTCTGCGAGAACTCGGTGTCGTGAGCGCGTCCTGCGGTCTGCTACCCGTGGGGGGCGGACACACTGCTGCACTCGGAGGCCAAGCGTACCAGTGCCGCCCCACCCGGCCGGGCGACGGGTGGGGCGGCACCGGTCGGCGGCGGTCAGCCGGTGGCGCCGCGGACCAGCCGGTAGACGTTCAGGACGGCGAGCGCCAGCGGGACCAGTGAGATCAGGGTGAGGCTGTCCACCAGGTCCAGGATGCGGCCCCAGAACGGGGAGACGCCGAGCCGGGGCACCACCAGCGCGATCGCGGTGAGCAGCGCGGCGCCGAAGGCGATGGAGGTGGCCAGCCAGATCGTGCGCAGGTCCAGCTCGGTGCCGGAGCCGGCCGCCCGCAGGATGAACGCCGGGGTGTGCAGGGACAGCCCGACGATCAGCAGGCACAGGCCGAGCAGCCCGGCGACGGTGAGGCTGAGGACCTGGGCGGTGTAGCGGAACAACCGGGCGCGCAGCATGGTCGCGATGCCCAGGGTGAGCGCCAGCAGCTCCGGGAAGGTCCGGTCGGTGAAGGAGAGGACGGCGCAGGCGCCGACCACGACCGCGGCGCAGCCGCCGACCAGGCCGACCAGCACCTCGTGGCCGCGGCGGGCCTGGTGGGCGATCCGCTCGTACTCGACGGCCTCGGCGCGCTCGGCCTCCTCGTCGTAGTCGCGGCTGCGGGTGCGGGTCTGGCCGGGGGCACTGAAGCCGACCGGGAGCCGGGCGAAGCGGGCGGAGAGGCTGGGCAGGAAGCCGACCGCGGCGACCGCGGCGACGCCGGTGACGGCGGCGATGTTCCCGGCCGGGGTGTCGGGCATCAGTACGGCGGTGAAGGTGGCGAGCGAGCCGGCGGTGGCGACGAAGGCGGCGGCGACGAACACCGCGTCCTTCTCCGGCAGCAGTCCGGCCAGCAGCACGGCGATCACCAGGACGGTGACGCAGCCGGTCAGGAACTGCAGCCGGCCGGGGCCGTCCCACGGATGGGCGACGGCGATGACGCCGCTGCCGGCGATCATGGCGTGCGGCAGGGCGCCGAGGCCGAGCGCGACCGCGGCGTGGGGGTCCTGGTAGACCCGGGCGCGCACCCCGGCGAGCGCGGTGAGCACGACGGCGGCGACGCCGGCCAGCACGCCGGGCAGGCTGTGCATGTCGTGGCGCAGGTCGGAGAACCAGAGCGCGAAGCCGAGCAGGGCGAGCAGCACCCCGGCGCCGATCAGGCCGAAGCCGCGCATCAGGTCGACGGTCCAGAACCGGCGGTCGGCCTCGACGGCGCTGGCGATGGCGTCGGCGACGTCGTCGTAGACGGCCGGCGGCAGCGACTCGGCGAAGGGGCGAAGCGCCAGCAGGTCGCCGTCGCGGACCTGCTGGGCGGCCAGTGACAGGCTGCTGTCGAGCACGGTGCCGTCGCGGCGGACCAGGTGGAAGCCGGTGGGAGTGCCGTCGGGCTGGCTCTGCTTGGCCAGGCGCAGCACCTCGGGGTAGACGTCGGCGAGGGCGACGTCCTCGGGCAGGGCGACATCGATCCGGCGGTCCGGGGCGACGACGGTCACCCGGCAGTAGCCCGTGGCGGCAGCCGCGCTCATGCGCCCACCTCGCCGCGCCCGGCAGGGGCACTCGCCCACACGCACCTTTCGATGGTGAGCTCGCTCCGCTCACTCACGACGACACCTCGATCCTTCGACGCACTGGGCGCTCCCCCTGTATTGACGGTGCCGCGGCACGGCGGCGCGCGGTGTGGCTGTGGAACCGGCCCGGCCGGGCCGCGAGTTGGCGCGGCGTTACCCTACCCGCTCGGTTCGTGCCCTCCGTCGCCGCGGGGCGGGGCCCGGTGCCGCCCCGGGGCGGGGCCGGGCGGGCGGTGCGGGGGCCGACCGTTAGTATCGGGCGCCTGCGCACGGTGGTACGGGGGCTGCGCTGGGTGGGACGTCCTCAGCCACGGGATTCCGTACCGGACCGGCGCAGTCGCGTGAGGGCTGATGCCGAAGTGATCGATCGACGCCGCGGGGTGGATGGCACATGGGTGTGATCATGGTCAAGCGACCGGCCAGGGCCTACCCGCCGACCGTGCCGGACGAGCCGGTGGAGCTGATCAGCCCGCCCGAGCTGCCCCGGCACGGCGGCGAGGACTGGCTGATGAGCATCCTGCCGATGCTCGGCATGGGCGGCTCGGCGGTGTTCTTCTTCTCGCCCGGTGCGGCCGCCCCGATGAAGATCATGGGCGGTCTGATGATCGCCTCGACGGTCGGCATGGTGCTGGCCCAGATCGTGCGGGCCCGCAAGGGCGGCTCGACCGCGATGGCGGACGAGCGCCGCGACTACCTCAAGTACCTGCAGCAGACCCGCCGCCAGGTGCGCCGCACGGCGGAGAGCCAGCGCGGCGCGCTGCTGTTCCTGAACCCGGCGCCGGACCAGCTGTGGTCGATCGTCGAGGACGGCCGGCGGCTGTGGGAACGGCGTACGGCCGACGGCGACTTCGCGCAGATCCGGGTGGGCCTCGGGCCGGTGCAGCTGTCCACCCCGCTGGTGGCGCCGCAGACCGCGCCGATGGACGAGCTGGAGCCGCTGTCTGCGGCCGCGATGCACTCCTTCCTGAAGGCCCACGGCACCCTGCAGGACCTGCCGCTGGCGGTCTCGCTGCGGGCGTTCTACCACATCACGGTGTGCGGGGACCCGGACTCGGTGTACGGCAACGTGCGCGCGATGATCGCCCAACTGACCACCCTGCACTCGCCGGACGACCTGCTGGTCGCGGTCGCCGCGGCGCCCGGCGCGGCCGAGGAGTGGGACTGGACCAAGTGGCTCCCGCACAACCAGCACCGCAAGGAGAGCGACGGCGCGGGCTCGCGCCGGCTGAACGCCACCGACCTGGGCGACCTGGAGTTCCTGCTCCAGGACGAGCTGTCCGGCCGCCAGCGCTTCGTCCGGGACGCGGCGCCCGCCGCGGACCAGCCGCACCTCGTGGTGATCATGGACGGCGCCGGGGTGCCGCACGACTCGGTGCTGGCGAGCCCCGAGGGCGTGCAGGGCGTGACCGTGATCGAGGTCGTCCCGGGCGAGGTGGACGAGCCGAGCGGGCACCTGATGGTGACGGTCAACCCGCAGGAGCTGGTGCTGCGTTCGGCCTCCGGGGCGACCTACAGCGGCAAGCCGGACCTGCTCTCGCAGTGGCAGTCCGAGGCACTGGCACGGCAGTTGGCGCCGTACCGGGCCTCGGCCGGCGGTGACGACGAGCCGCTGCTGTCCAACCTGGACTTCACCGACATGATGAACTCCGGCGACCCGGGCTCCTTCGACGTGGCCCGCAGCTGGCGCCCGCGCGCCCAGCACGAGCGGATGCGGGTGCCGATCGGCGTCGGCGCCAACGGCGAGCACGTCTACCTGGACATCAAGGAGGCCGCGCTGGAGGGCATGGGCCCGCACGGCCTGTGCGTGGGCGCGACCGGCTCCGGCAAGTCGGAGCTGCTGCGCACACTGGTGCTCGCGCTGGCGATGACCCACTCCTCGGAGACGCTGAACTTCGTGCTCGCCGACTTCAAGGGCGGCGCGACCTTCCTGGGCATGGCGGACATGCCGCACACCTCCGCGGTGATCACCAACCTGGAGGGCGAGCTCACCCTGGTCGACCGCATGCGCGACGCGATCGAGGGCGAGCTGCACCGCCGCCAGGAGCTGCTGCACCGCTCCGGCAACTACGCCAACATCCACGAGTACGAGCGGGCCCGGGCGGCCGGCGCGGCGCTGGACCCGCTGCCCTCGCTGGTGCTGATCATCGACGAGTTCTCCGAACTCCTCACCGCCAAGCCCGACTTCATCGAGATGTTCATCCAGATCGGCCGTATCGGCCGCTCCCTGGGCGTGCACCTGCTGCTGGCCTCGCAGCGCCTGGAGGAGGGCAAGCTGCGCGGCCTGGACACCTATCTCTCCTACCGGATCGGTCTGCGCACCTTCTCGGCCGCCGAGTCGCGGGCCGCGATCGGCGTGCCGGACGCGTACCACCTGCCGCCGGTGCCGGGGGTGGGCTACCTGAAGTTCGGCGAGGACGTGATGGACCGGTTCAAGGCCGCGTACGTCTCGGGGCCGTACCGGGCACCGGGGCAGCAGCGCTCGACCGGTGGCCGGCGGGTGAACGCCCGGCCGGTGGAGTTCACCTCGGCCTTCGTGGACCTGCCGCCGGAGCCGGTGGAGGAGGAGGCGCCGCGGGCCCCGGAACAGGACGACGCGCTGGTGGACACCGTGCTGGACGTCTTCGTCCAGCGGATGACCGGCCAGGGCCCGGCCGCGCACCAGGTGTGGCTGCCGCCGCTGGACGATGCGCCGAGCATCGACCACCTGCTGCCGCCGCTGCAGGTCGTCCCGGAGCGCGGGCTGACCGCACCGGGCTACCCGGGCGGCCGGCTGCGGGCGCCGATCGGCATCGTGGACAAGCCGCGCGAGCAGAAGACCGACATCCTGGAGGTCGACTTCTCCGGGGCGGCTGGCCACGGCCTGGTGGTGGGCGGCCCGCGCTCGGGCAAGTCCACCGTGCTGCGCACCATGACGGCCGCCTTCGGCCTCACCCACACCCCGCGCGAGGTTCAGTTCTACCTGCTGGACTTCGGCGCGGGCAGCTTCCAGTCGCTGACCGGACTGCCGCACGTCGGCGGGGTGGCCGGGCGCCTGGACGTGGACAAGGTGCGTCGGATGGTCTCCGAGGTGCACTCGGTGATGAACCGGCGCGAGGAGCTGTTCCGGACGGCCGGGATCGACACCATCACCACCTACCGGGCCCGCCGGGCGGCCGGACAGCTGCCCGACGAGGCCTTCGGCGACGTCTTCCTGATGATCGACGGCTGGAACACCTTCAAGCAGGAGTTCGAGGGCCTGGAGCCGGTGATCGGCGACATCGCCCAGCGCGGCCTCGGCTACGGCGTCCACCTGGTGATCACCGCGGCCCGCTACGCGGAGGTGCGCCCCGCGCTGAAGGACCTGCTGCAGAACCGCATCGAGCTGAAGCTCGGTGACGCGATGGAGTCCGAGGTGGACCGCCGGGTGGCGCAGAACGTCCCGCCGCTGGCCGGGCGCGGCATCACCGCGGAGCGGCTGCACTTCCTGGGCGGACTGCCCCGACTGGACGGCTCCTCCTCGGTGGAGGACCTCCAGGACGGCGTCGCCGCACTGGTCGGCGCGGTCGACGGGGCCTGGACCGGCCCGCGCGCCCCGCAGGTGCGGATGCTGCCGGCCGTCCTGGACGGCCACTCGCTGCCGAAGGGCTTCGAGCACCCGGAGCGCGGCGTGTCCTTCGGCGTGGACGAGGCCGAGCTGGCACCGGTGTTCGTCAACTTCGAGACCGACCCGCTGTTCATCGTCTTCGGTGACACCGAGTCCGGGAAGTCGGCGGTGCTGCGGATGCTGATCAAGCAGATCACCGAGCGCTACACCCCGGACCAGGCGGGCATCGTGGTCGGCGACTACCGGCGCGCCCTGCTGGGCACCGTCCCGCCGGAGTTCCTGGTGGAGTACGCGGCCGCGCAGCCGGCCATGACGGCGATCGTGGACATGCTGCGCGGGGCCTGCGCCCGGCGCCTGCCCGGCCCGGACGTGACCGCCGAGCAGCTGCGCAACCGCAGCTGGTACAGCGGCAAGGACATGTTCGTGATCGTCGACGACTACGAGCTGGTCGCGACCAGCTCGGGCAACCCGCTGGCGCCGCTGGCCGAGTTCCTGCCGTTCGCCCGGGACATCGGCCTGCGGGTGATCGTGGCCCGCAGCGCCGGCGGCGCCGGGCGCTCGCTGTACGAGCCGGTGATGCAGCGGATGCGCGAGCTCGGCGGGCAGGGCGTCATCCTGTCCGGCAACCGGGACGAGGGCGCGCTGCTGGGGACGGTCAAGCCGCAGGCGCTGCCGCCGGGCCGCGGGGTCTACGTGTCACGCCGCGCGACCAACGGACAGATGGTCCAGACGGGCTGGCTGCCGGCGCAGTGACCGGGCGCAGCGGGCGGGCCGCCCGCCATGGACGGGCCGCCCGCTACGGACGGTGATCGAAGGGGTCGGACTCAGCGGAGTCCGACCCCTTCGTCGTCCCAGGTGCTGAAACGTTACCTAGATCTTTCCGGCGTGGGGCTGCGGTTCCCGCACCCGCCTCGGGAGTTGCCCTGCGGCTCAGGGGCGCCTGGGCGTATCACCGTCCCATCGAGGCGCCACCTTGGAAAGATGGCATGCAATGTGCAGTTCACCTTTGATTCATGCTTGATGTGGCCAAAGTAGCAAGTCGGACAACCAACGTGATGACCGTAAGTGATCATCGGATCGCATGTTTATGCCGTTCACCGCAACGGATTCCGAAGCAGTTCCGGCGTTGACGCAATCAATACACCCAAGGTTCCATTGCGGCCTTGGGAGCGACCGACAGGACCCGAGCAACCAGCCAGCGGAGGCGATACCGCTCCCATCCCAGGACCGCACAGAGCCGATCGGAAGCCACATGACCGACACGCTTCGCCCGCCACAGAACGTCACCGCCACGGCGGACGGAACAGCAGCGCCCCAGCAGCTCAAGCGCTCGATCGGCGTCGTGGGCGGCACCCTGCTCACGCTGTCCTGCGTCACCCCCGCGTCGACGCTCTTCGTGATCGTGCCGGAGCTGTTCTCCAGCATCGGCAGCGCCACCGCCCTTGCCATCGCCATCGGCTCGGTGCTCTGCGTCGCGGTCGCGTTCTGCTACTCCGAGCTCGGCACCCTGATCCCCAGCGCCGGCGGCGAGTACGCGATGGTCGGCACCCTGGCCGGGCGCCTCGCGGGCTGGCTGGTCTTCATCCAGTCGCTGATCGTGGTGATGATCGTCCCCTCGGTCATCGCCCTCGGCACCGCCGACTACCTGGCGCCCGTCCTGCACGTCGACAAGCCGATCGCCGGCGCCGTCGTGATGCTCGCCGCCACCCTGGCCGGTCTGCTCGACCTGCGCGCCAACGCCTGGATCACCGGCATCTTCCTGGTCCTGGAGGTCATCGCGGCCGGCGTGGTCTCCGTGCTCGGCTTCGCCCACGCCAACTCCGCGCACCCCAGCCTGCTGCACGGCCTGGTCTCCACGGACGGCGGCGCCGCCAGCCCGGTCGGCATCGGCGCCATCATCGGCGCCCTGGGCATCGCCCTGTTCGCCACCCAGGGCTTCTCCACCGCCGTCTACCTCTCCGAGGAGCTGGAGAACCCCCGCCGCACCGTCTCCCGCACCGTGCTGTGGACCCTCGGCCTGTCCAGCGCGATCATCCTGATCCCGGTCGCCGCCATCACCCTGGGCGCCCCCGACCTGCAGACCCTGACCTCCGGCGACATCTCCGGCATGGTCACCGCCTGGAGCAACTCCGCGGTCGGCACCTTCATCAGCCTCTGCATCGCGCTGGCCATCATCAACGCCGGCATCGTCATGGTCATCCAGAACTCCCGGGTGCTGTTCGCCTCCGCCCGCGACAAGGCCTGGCCCGAGCCCGTCAACAAGGCCTTCGGCACCCTCGGCCGCTTCGGCTCCCCCTGGATCGCCACCCTCGCGGTCGGCCTGCCCGGCGCCGCCCTCTGCTTCGTCAAGGGCGAACTGCTCAGCAACATCACCGGCGTCGCGGTCACCGCGATGTACCTGCTGGTCGCCATCGCCTCGCTGCTCTCCCGCCGCGGCCACCACAAGCACGCCGCCGCCTGGCGGATGCCGCTGTGGCCGGCCGTCCCCGCGCTGCTGATCGTCGTCCTGGTCTACGTCATGACCCAGCTCGACGCCGAACCCCTGCTGTGGACCGGTGGCATCACCGCCGCCGCCACCCTCTACTGGCTGCTCTACCTGCGCCCCCGGCAGGACACCCGCTGGGTGATCAGCCTCCCCGAGGACCAGCGGGACTGACCCCCGATCCCCCACCCCTCCCCCACACGGCGGTGCCCCGGGCCTTCCCCCCAGCCCGGGGCACCGCCGCATCCGTACGTCCGCCCGCTACTTCTTCAGCTTCCAGACCGGGGCGGCCGCGATCGCCTGCATCTGGTCGTTGGTCAGCACCGGCGTCTTGCGGGTCGCCGGGGCCTGCTGGGTGCCGCTGTTGAACGAGCTGATCACCACCCGCAGGCCGTCCGGGTGCAGGGTGTCGACGGTCCACATGCCCACGCCCGGCTTGTCGCTCCCGTTGCGGATCACCATCTTGGTGCCGTCCGGCAGCGTCCGGGCGCCGGCGAACAGCTCCGCCTTGGTCTGGTCGTCGCGGCTCCAGTCCTGGACGTTGAGCTGCACCAGGGACTTGCCCCGGCCGTCGTCGAGGACGAAGTTGGCGTAGCCGAAGCCGTCGGCCTGGGAGGTCGACTCGGTCAGCCCGCCCGGCAGCAGCTTGGCGGTGAGGTCCAGGATCTCCTGGGCGCTGTACTCCTTCGAGGTGTCCGGCACCTTGACCGGCTTCGGCTCCGGGATCGCCGCGACGACCGCGTCCCAGGACTTGTCGGTGACGATCGCCTTGAGCTGCTCCGGCGACAGCGGCGGGTTCGGGCGGCTGTCCGGCGAGTCCTTCTCGGCCGCGGAGTTCCACTCCGACAGCTCGATCTGGCGGCCGTCCTGGCCGATCAGCTTGGCGTTCCACCACTTGGTGGTGGCCCGCTTGTCCGGGTACTCGTAGCCCTGGAGAACGGTCAGCGAGCCGCCGCCCGGCAGGCTGGTGGAGGTGCAGGCGTCGTACGGGACGGTGTTCTTGCTCGGGCAGACGTTCTGCGCCCGGTTGGGATCGTTCAGGGCCAGGCGGCCGACCGAGACGCCCATCGCGGCCTTGCCCTGGCCGTCGTCGAAGACCAGCGAGGCGGTCGCGGCGATGCCGCCGCCCCACGGCTTGCCGGGCTGCTGAGCGGTGCCGGACCCCTTGCCGTCGGTGGTGCGGCCCTGGGGCAGCAGGGCTTGGAAGGTGGCCAGCATCTCGTCGTCGGTGATCGGCTTGGCGGACGGCGTGGCGTCGGCGGCCGGGGTCGTCGCGGCCCCGGAGCCCCCGGCCCCGGAGCCCGCGGCGGCGGAACCCGCGGGTGCGGCGGCCGGCCCGGCGGCGGCCACCGTGCCCGTGCCGTCACCGGAGCGGGAGGCCGGGCCGGTCAGGTAGACCGCCCCGGTGCCCACCAGCGCCAGCGCGGCGGCGCCGCCCACCACCGCGGCGGTGGACCGGCGGCGCCAGCGGCTGCGGCCGCGCTGGTAGCCGCCCGCTACCAGCCCGGCCTGGTCGGCCTGCTCGGGGCGGAAGCCCTCACCGGTGCGGGTGATGGCGAAGAGAAGATCGTCTTCGAACTTGTCCGGCTCGGACATGGCGGATCACCGTCTCCTTGCGTCGCGGAAGTGCCAGTAGTGGTCAGCAGTTGTGCCCGGGGCGTTCAGCGGGCGGCGAGCTCGGCCAGCGAATCGCCGAGCAGGGTGCGCAGCCGGGTCAGCGCCCGACTCGTCCTGGTCCGGACCGCGCCGGAGGACAGCCGCAGCACGTCCGCGGTCTCCTCGATGCTGCGGTCCTCCCAGTAGCGCAGCACCAGCACCGCCCGGTCCTTGGCCGGCATCCGCCCGAGCGCGTCGAGCAGGGTCAGCCGCAGACTGCTGTCCGCGTCGTGACCCTCCCGCTCCGGCAGGGCCTCGGTCGGACGCTCGCCGCTGGAGCGGCGGCGCTGCTGGGCGAGGAAGGTGCGCACCATCACGGTGTGGATGTAGGCCGCCGGGTTGTCGATCCTGTTCCGGCCGCCGGTGAAGGCGCTGCGCCGCCAGAGCACGTACATCCGGCTGAGGGCCTCCTGCACGAGGTCCTCGGCGTAGTGGGTGTCGCCGCTGGTGAGCAGGCAGGCCGAGCGGTAGAGGGGGCCGGTGCGACTGGAGACGAGTTCCAGGAACTCCGCGTCCTTGGCCTCGCGGCCACCACCGATCCATCTCATCGCCCGTCGCTCCCCCGCGTCCGTGTGCCCCCGACACCTGATGGATGCGGTGAACCGGCCGTGGTGTTACAGGCGGCTTACGGGTTCTTCCCGCGGCGCCGGTCGCGGAGCACCACGCCGCCGCCGATCAGCAGGGCCACCACCAGGGCGCCGACGCCGACCACGTAGGTGGCGGTGCGGCCGTCGCGGTCGGCCTGGGTCTCGCCGATGCCGACCGGCCGCGGCACGATCGGGGCGGCGGCCAGCTGCACCGGGGCGTCCGGGGCGGGGGTGGACGGCGGGTTCTCGGGCGCCTTGGTGACGGCCTTGACCGGATCCACCACGCCCCAGCCGATGAACTGGTTCGGGCCGGCCTCGGTGCGCTGGGCGGACTGCTCGATCCACGCCCGCACCTGGGCCGGCGTCCAGAGGGGGTGCGCGCCGATCAGCAGCGCGGCGAGCCCGGAGACGTACGGGGCGGCGAAGCTGGTGCCGTTGTCGACGCACTGGCCGCCGCCGGGCACGGTGGAGAGCATGTCGACGCCGGGCGCGGCGACCTTCACGAAGGAGCCGTACTGGGAGAACGGGGCGCGCTCGTTGTTGCGGTCGGAGGCACCGACGGAGAGCACGGTCGGGAAGGCGCCCGGGTAGGTGTCGCCCTCCTTGCCGTCGTTGCCGCTGGAGGCGACCACCACGACCTTGCTCTGCTCGGCCCGGTCGATGGCGGCCTTGAGGTCCGCGTAGCCGCCGAACTGGGCGTCCCCCGCTCCGCGCACGTCCTGCGAGATGTTGATGACCTTGACGTGGTGGTCGATCGCGTCGTTGATGGCCTTGGTGAGGCTGGAGACGTCGCCGTTGCCCTCGCTGTCGTTCTGCCGGATCGCGTAGATCCTGGCGTCGGGGGCCAGCCCGACGAAGCCGGTCTTGTCGCTGCGGCCCGCGGCGATGATGCCGGCCACCTTGGTGCCGTGGCCGACCGTGTCGTTCTTGGAGGTGCCGTCGACCGGCTTGTTGTTCTGCTTGTCGAACAACAGGCTGTTGCCCGCGTCGACCTTGCCGGCCAGCTGGGGGTTGGTGTCGTCCACCCCGGTGTCGATGACGGCGACCGTCACCCCGCTGCCGGTGGTCTTCCCGCCCTGCCAGAGCTCGTCCAGGAGTATCCGCTGCAGCGACCACGGCACGGTCGGCACGTCGGGCGCGGGCTTGGGGCAGTCGCCGGCGGCGGCCAGTCCGGGCCCGCCGTCCGCGAACGCCGGGGCCCCGGCCGGGCCGCCCAGCACCACGAGCGCGGCCAGCGCCGCGACCGTCCTACGGAACCCGCGTCCGGACACCCTAGCCACCCCTCGTGTTCGCCACCCCGTGCCGCGGCGTACCGTGCCGCGCGCCGAAGGGCGGGTGCCCGGAATCCGGGTACCCGCCCCTGCCGTTCCCGTCCGGGAACCTGCGATCAGCTGTTCCAGAGACCGGCGTTCTTCTTCTCGGTCGCGTGGTAGCTCTGCGCGGCGCTCTCCAGCGAGCTGGAGATCTTGGCGCAGGTGTCCTTCAGGTCCTGGGCGGCGCCGTCCCACTTGGTCTGCTGGGCGTTGTAGCCCTGCTGGGCCTGGCCCTGCCAGCCGTGGGAGATCTTGGTGACCTCCTTGCGCAGGTCGGAGAGCATCTGCTCGATCTTGTTGGCCGAGGTCTGCACGTCCTGGGACGCCTGGTGCAGGGTCTGGAAGTTGACGAGGATGTGGTCGGTCACAATGTCTCCCTTGACGAGGATGCGGAGCGCCCCGCGTTCATCGGCGGTCGCCCCGGAGGGCGGAAGGTCGGAACGGAGCGGTGATCAGCGTGGAAGCGGTGATCAGCTCTGGGGGCCGAACAGCGACTTCTGCTCCTCTTCGGCACTCGCGTAGTGCTTGGTGGTCAGCTCGATGGCGTTCTTGATCGCGTGCAGCGATTCCTTCAGCGCCTTGACGTCATCGTTGACCTTCGTCTGCAGGGCCTTGTAGGCGTCAGCCGCCTGGCCCTTCCAGCCGCTGGTGATGTTGTCGACCGTCGTCTGGAGCGCGCTGCGCTCCGCCTCGATCTGGCCGATCGCCGTCTCGATCTTCCCGGCGAAGTCCATCATCTCCTGCGCGGTCACCGTGAACTGGCCGTCACTCATGATCCACCGTCCCCCATGAGAAAAACATTGTGTGCACGGAGGGCCCCGAGGGCCCGCCGCCGCATCACCCGTGTGATGTCCAGCAGCACTGTAGTCGGCACACGCAACTCACCCAACATCGAGTGCCGAGTAGTTACCAGACCATGACACTGGGGCCAATTCCGTTGCCGGGCTTGGCTGATCAGGCATTCTGCGGCTGCGCGGCGCTCTTCGCGGTCAGCGGCGGGCCGGCCGGCACCAGGTTCGACCACTCCTTCGGGACCGGCAGCGGCTGGACGTTCTGGTAGCCCAGTCGGGCCTGGTTGCCACCGGGTTGCTCGTCCGGGTTCTGGGTCGGCTGGTTCGCGGCACCCGGGTTCGGGGTGCTCGGCGGCGCGGCCGTCGGCTTCGGGGAGCCGCTGGAGCCGGGCGACGGGGTGGGGCCGTGGCCGCCGTCGCCGTTGGCCGGGACGGAGTAGCGCAGGCCGGTCTCGGTGATCAGGAAGTCGGTGCCGGAGCCGCCCCCGGCCGCGGCGTTGGCTTCGTTGCCGCCGTTGGTGTTGTTGCCGCCGTTGCCGCCTGCCGCGTTGTCCACCGCCCGGTAGAACAGGCCGTGACCGGGCGTCACGTACGCCGCGCCCGCGCCGTTGTTGTACGCCGCCGGGTAGGACGTCCCGGCCCAGACGCTGCGCTTGGGCGTGCGGCCGTCCTCGGCCATGCCGTCGAAGGTGCTGCAGACCACCAGCCGGGCGTCCTGGCGGTCCTGCCAGTTGTTCACCGGCGCACCGGACTTCAGCGGCCAGTCGTCCGGGGTCTTCGGCAGCCGGACGTCGGTGTTGTTCTTGAACTGGTCGTCCGGGGTCATCTCGTCGTTGCGCGGCCGCTTGTCCTGGTCGTACTTGTAGAGCACCTGGTACGCCGGGTTCTGCCGGATCAGCTCCGCCTGGAACGGGGTGATCAGGAAGAGGCCGTCCTTGCCGACCACGTAGTTGCGGTCCTGGTAGTGCACCAGCCGGCCGATCCGGCGGTCCGCCGCGTTGCCCAGGTTCACGCTGGAGTTGGGGTTCGGGGTGTCGGTCATCCCCTGGACGTCGGGGAAGGTGATCGCGCTGGCGGTCACCAGGGTGTCCAGCCACTCCCGCTTCACCCGCTGCGGCACCGCGTTGGGCCCGAAGACCGCGGTGACCAGCGCCTTGCGCTCCTTGTCGTCCGACTGCGTCGAGCCGATCTCGTGCTTGCGGCCCTGGGCGTCGACCAGGTACACCTTCGCGGCGCCCCCGGCCGACTGGCCCGGCCCCGAGGCCGAGACCTGCTGGTCGTCCGCCTGCTGCACCAGCATCAGCTGGTCCTGGCCGAGCATCCGGTCCTTGGCCGCCAGCGCCGCCGCGTCCGCGCCGGCCGCCACGAACACCGCCTGGTTGACGGTCTCCTGCTTCTCGTCCGACCCCGGACGGTCGCAGACCGCCCACTTCATCGGCTGGCCGGCGCTGTCCTTGCCGGGCAACTTGTCCGGGGCGTACGGGATCCCGATGGTCGGGCCGTGGTTGGGGTAGCGGTCCAGCACCCCGTCGTCCACCACCACGACCTTGGCGTCGACCGGCAGCACCAGCCGCGCCGAGGACATGTTGAGCACCTGGTGCAGCCGCTTGGTCTTGCCGTCCGGATCGACCAGCACCACGTAGCGGGTGGTCGACTGCTTGCCCTGGATGATGTTCTTCCCGCTGTCCCACTGCAGCGGCGCGGCGGGCTTGAACACCCCCCAGAGCCCGAACCCGGCCACCACCAGCGTCCCGACCAGCACGCTGGGCAGCACCGCCTTCACCGGGCGCGGCGCGTCCTCGTCACTGCCGCCGCCGGAGGGCAGCAGGAACGCCCCCACCGTGCGCTTGCGGGCGAAGGTGTACGCGTTCAGTTCGTCCCGACGCGATGCCATCCTCGTCGTCCCCCTCTGTCAGACCTGTGCCGGCCGCGGTCGGCCTCCCGTCGGCCCGACCTGCCCCGTGGTCCGCACCCGCCGGGCGGGACCCGGCCCGAACCCTCTACGATGCGGCAGCAGACGGTGAGTACGGTACGGGTACGGTCCGCGAACCAGCCAGCCGGGCCGCGCCAACGGATCAGAGAGGGCCACCGGGGGATGCCAAGCCAGACCGCTCCAGAACGCCGCGGCGACGCGGGCGCAGGGAGGTCGCGCCGGCCCGGACGGGCCCGACGCGGCGGCCCGCCCGCCGGGACCGCGGCCGTCCGACCGGCGGCGCCCGCCGGCCCCGGCGGCCCCGTCCAGGTGCGCGTCAACCCCCGACCCGGGCTGCTCGGCGGCCGGTTGAAGCTCCAGCAGCTCGTCCTGGTCGAGGTCGCCGCCGCCCTGGTCGCGGTGGGCTGGACGATCAGCCGCCCGGTCGCGGCCGGCTTCGGCGCGGTCTCGCTGGTCCTGCTGGTGCTGGCGCTCGTGCCGCTGCGCGGCCGCACCATCCCGGAGCTGCTCCGGGTCCGCACCGCCCTCAAGTCCCGCCGCCGGCAGGCGAAGTCGCTGCTGCCGCCGCCCGGCACCGACCCGGCCCTGGCGCCAGCGCTGGAGCTCGAACCGGCACTGCGCACCTGCACCCACGCCACCGAGGCCGACTTCGGCGGCCGCCCGGTGCGGCGCGAGACCGGCATGGTCGGTGACGGCACCTTCCTCACCTCGGTGCTGCTCGTCCAGGCCAAGGACCAGCCGCTGCGCCCGGTGCGCACCGCGCTGCCGCTGCCGCTGGACGTGATCTGCTCGGCGCTCACCGTGGACGACGTCACCCTGGAGTCGGTGCAGCTGGTCCAGCACACCCAGCCCGCCCCGGCCCAGCACCTGCCCGAGCAGTCGCTGGCCGCCCGCGCCTACCGCGAACTCCCGGACGGCACCTCCACCCCCGGGCTGCGGCTGACCTGGGTCGCCCTCAAGCTCGACCCGGAGCGCGCGGCCACCGCCGTCCGGGCCCGCGGCGGCGGCGAGGAGGGCGCCCGCAAGGCGCTCCAGCGGGTGACCGACCAGCTCGCCGGACGCCTCAACAGCGCCGGGTTCAACGCGACCGTGCTGGACGAGCGCGAGCTGATCGCCGCCCTGGCCATCGCCACCTGCGCCAACCCGATCGCGGTCGCCGGACGCCAGGGCACCGGCAGCGGCGGCGGCACCACCCGCCGCACCCAGGAGGGCAACCGCTTCTGGCGGATCGACGACCGCTGGCACAGCACCTACGCGATCTCCCGCTGGCCGCAGCTGACCCGCCCCGGCGGCGGCGCCGGCCGGATCGGCGCACCGGACCTGGTCAACCTGATCACCGGCTCCCCCGCACTGGCCAGCACCTTCAGCCTCACCGCCGGGCACGGCACCGGCGGCTCGGTGACCGTCAGCGGCCACCTGCGGGTGACCGGCCGCAGCGAGGGCGAGGTCGGTGACGTCGGCCGCCAGGTGGAGGCCCGGGCCCAGAGCGCCGGGCTCGGCCTCGTCCGGCTCGACCTCGAACAGGCCCCCGGCATGCTCGCCACCCTGCCGCTGGGAGGAACGTCCTGATGGCGTACCAGACCTATCCCGCCCCCGGTCCGACGCCCGGCGCCGAACAGCGCCGGCCGCGCCCGCGGATCCTGCCGGGCTTCGGGCTGCGCGGACCGCGCCGGGAGAAGCACGTGCTGGAGGCCGCCGACCTCGCCGCGCTGGCCTTCCCGGTCGGCGACGACGGCGTGGTGATCGGCGTCGACCCGCAGGGACTGCCCGCGGTGCTCGGCCTGTTCCGCCCCAGCGCCTACGACCTGGTGCTGGTCGGCGGCGTGTGGACGGCCCAGATCATCGCGCTGCGGGCGGCCGCGATCGGTGCCCGGGTCGCGGTGGAGACCGCCCGCGCCCAGCTCTGGGGCCCGATGGCGCAGGCCGCCGGCGGCGGCCAGCCCTGCGTGACGGTCCACCAGGTCGGACGGCTCGGCCCGCAGGGCGCCTCGGTGGCCTCCCCGGTGCTGGTGGTGCGCGACCTCGGCGCCCGCCCGCCGCGCACCCGGCTCTCCGCCGCGCCCTGGCAGACCACCCTGACGCTGCTCCCGTACCTGGGTCCGAACGCCTCCCGGGTGCTCAACGCGGCCGACCTGGTCGGCGTGCAGCGGATCATGCCCCAGGAGGCGGAGCTGGTCGGCCGGGTGCTGTCGCTGCCGCCGGAGGACGTGGCCGCGCTGCCCGCCCTCGGCGACGACCTCACCCTGTGGGCCACCCGGATGCGGCGTCAGTACGTCCGCGCGGTGGCCGGGCAGGCCGAGCAGCAGGTGCTCGGCCTGCCGCGCCGGATGGACTGAGGGGCGCTCCCGGGCCGGTCGATCCCGGTCCGGAACCGAAGCCGCCTTCAACAGGGGCAGCCGAACGGCCTAGTCTTTGTTGCGGCAACGGCACCGCTGAACAAGCGGCGGCGAACACGAGGGAGCCCTAGTGAGCAGCGATCGGGACGGCGTCTACGTCGGCGACAACGCGGCGGAGGACGACGACGACTGGTCCGACGCGCCCGATTACACTCCCCCGTCCTGGTACGTGCAGTCGGGCCCGGCGACGCCGGCCGGCCCGGCCCCGGCCGCGGGCCCCGGCGCCCCGGCCGAACCGGGCGTCCCCGGTCCTCCGGTGCCGCCACCGGTTCCTGCACCGGTTCCGACCCCGGCTCCGGCTCCGGCTCCGGCTCCGGCTCCGACGGTCGGCGAGGCGCCCGTGCCGACGCCTGCGCCCGCCCCGGCTCCGGTCGCGGCCCCCACCCCGCCGCCGGTGGCCGAACCGACGCCCGCGCCCGCCCCCGTACCGCCGACGCCGCCCGTACAGGCCGAGGCCCAGCACGTTCCGTTCCCGATGGCGGCCCCGCCCGTGACGCCGGAGCATCCGCAGGCACCCGCCGCCGCGCAGCCCTGGCCGCCGGCGGCGGAGGCACCGGCCCAGCCGAGCGCGCCGCAGCCGTACCCGGCCCCGCAGCCCGCGCAGCCGGTACCGCCGCAGCAGTTCGCGCAGCAGCCGACGGCCCAGCCGGTGCCGGGCCAGGCCCCGCTGGACCCGCAGGCCGCCTGGGATCCGCAGGCCGCCTGGGCCGCCCAGCACGCGGCCGCCGCGCAGGCCGTCCAGCCGCAGCCCGCACAGCCGCAACCCGTCCAGCCCGTCCAGCCCGTCCAGCCGCAGCCCGAACAGCCCCAGCCCGCGCCGCCCGCCCCGGTCGACCCGCGTCAGGGTGGCTGGCCGCAGCCCGGTGCCTACCAGCAGCCTGCCGCCCAGCCCCAGCCCGGGCAGCCCTACCCCGGCCAGCCCGGCCAGCCCGCCCAGCAGCAGCCCGCCCCCGCCCAGCCCTGGCCGCCGCAGGGTGCCGCCACGCCGCCGCCGGCCGCGTTCCAGCAGGCCGCCGCCCCGCAGCAGACCGCCCACGGCGCCCCGCTCGGCTACACCGCCGCCGTCGAGCTGTCCTCGGACCGGCTGCTGCGCAGCCAGCCCAAGCAGCAGCGCCAGCAGCCCCGGTTCCAGTTCGGCGGGAAGGCGGCGGCGGCCGAGAAGGCCCGCAAGCTGGAGATCATCCGCACCCCGGTGCTGAGCTGCTACCGGATCGCCGTGATCAGCCTCAAGGGCGGCGTCGGCAAGACCACGACCACCACCGCGCTCGGCGCGACCCTGGCCAGCGAGCGCCAGGACAAGGTGATCGCGATCGACGCCAACCCGGACGCCGGCACCCTGGGCCGCCGGGTCAAGCGCCAGACCGGCGCGACCATCCGCGACCTGGTGACGGCGATCCCGCACCTGCGCAGCTACATGGACATCCGTCAGTTCACCTCGCAGGACCTGAACTCGGGCCTGGAGATCCTGGCGAACGACGTCGACCCGGCCGTCTCGACCACCTTCAACGACTCGGACTACCGCCAGGTCATCGAGGTGCTGGGCCGCCAGTACCCGATCATCCTGACCGACTCCGGCACCGGCCTGCTGTACAGCGCGATGCGCGGGGTGCTGGACCTCGCGGACCAGCTGATCATCGTCTCCACCCCGAGCGTGGACGGCGCCTCCAGCGCCTCGACCACCCTGGACTGGCTCTCCGCGCACGGCTACGCCGATCTGGTGCAGCGCAGCATCACGGTGGTCTCCGGGGTGCGCGAGACCAGCAAGATGATCAAGGTCGAGGACATCGTCGCGCACTTCCAGACCCGCTGCCGCGGCGTCATCGTGGTGCCGTTCGACGAGAGCCTGGCCGCCGGTGCCGAGGTCAACCTCGACATGATGCGACCCAAGGTCCGCGAGGCGTACTTCGAGCTGGCCACCCTGGTCGGCGAGGACATCGTCCGGGCCCAGCAGGCGGCCGCCCAGCAGGCCGGCTGGCAGCAGCAGGCGCAGGCCGGCTACCAGCAGCCGGCCCAGCCCCAGCCGTACGCCGACCCCCAGCAGCAGGGCTACCCCGGCCAGGCCGCCCAGCCCGCCCCCGGGGCGCCGTGGGCCCCGCAGCCCGGCCAGGCCCCGCCGCCCCCGCCCGGGTACGGCTACCCCCAGCAGCCCGCCCCCGGAGCCCCCTGGCCGCAGCAGCCGGGCGCCCCGCAGCCGGGCCCGGGCTACGGCTACCCGCCGCAGCCGCCCCAGCAGTGACGACGGAAGGGCCCGCCGACTCCGAGTCGGCGGGCCCTTCCCCGTACGGCCGGGATCAGACCTCGGTCAGCTCCCGGGCCCGCTTGACGTCATCGGCCATCCGGTCCAGCAGCGCCTCGATGGAGTCGAACTTCTCCATCCCGCGCAGGTAGGCCAGGAAGTCCACGGCCACGTGCAGCCCGTACAGGTCCAGGCCGACCCGGTCGATCGCGTACGCCTCGACGGTGCGGGCGGTGCCGTCGAAGGTCGGGTTGGTGCCGACCGAGATCGCCGCCGGCATCCTCTCGCCCTCGGCGGTCAGCCAGCCCGCGTACACCCCGTCGGCGGGGACGGCGCTGTGCGGCACGGTCTCCACGTTGGCGGTCGGGTAGCCGAGTTCGCGGCCGCGCTGCGCGCCGCGCACCACCACGCCCTCGACCCGGTGCGGGCGGCCGAGCACCTCGTTGGCGCCCGCCATGTCCCCGGTCTCGACCAGGCGGCGGGTCAGGCTGGAGGAGAACGGCTCACCGTCCCCGGCCGTGCCGGACACCTGGAGGTCCACCACCTCGACCTGGAAGTCGTCCGCCCGGCCCAGCTCGGTGAGCAGCGCGACGTCCCCGGCCGCCTTGTGCCCGAAGCGGAAGTTGGGGCCCTCGATGACGACCCGGGCGCGCAGCGCGTCCACCAGCACCTGCTGGACGAAGGTCTCCGGGGACTCCTGGGAGAACTCGGTGGTGAACGGCAGCACCAGCACCGCGTCCACGCCGAGTTCGGCGATCAGCTCGGCCCGGCGCGGGTGCGGCGCGAGCAGCGGCGGGTGGCTGCCCGGGCGGATCACCTCGCGCGGGTGCGGGTCGAAGGTCACCACGACCGAGGGGAGGCCGAGTTCGCGGGCCCGCTCGACGGCCCGCCCGATGATCAGCTGATGTCCGCGGTGCACCCCGTCGAACGAGCCGATGGTGACGACGCTGCGTCCCCAGTCACCGGGGATCTCCTCCAGGCCACGCCAGCGCTGCACCCGACTGCTCCTTGTTCCGTACGGTGCGTACCCTCGGCACGCTCAAACGCTCACAACCGAACCCCTATAGCGTGCCATGCGCCTGGCCGGGCTCAGGCACCGGAATGGGGGTTGCGCGCACCGGTGCGCGCAGCGCCCCCGCGGGTACGGCCCGCTCGGCCTCGGCGGCGGCGTACTGAGGGTCCCGTCCGGCCGCCACCAGGGCCCGCATCCGGGCCAGCCGGGGGCCGTCCGGGGCGGTCGGGGCGGCGTCGCGCGGCCACCGGGCGAGCAGCCGGGCGAAGGCCGCCGAGCGCCCGGCGCAGCGCACCAGCAGCTCGTCCGCGTCCGCCAAGCCCGGGGTCGCCCGGGCCAGCACGGCGCGGGCCCGGGCCGGGTTCTCGGCCGCGCAGTGCTCGGCGAGGCGTTCCACGGCGGCGGTCAGCACCACCCGGTCGGTCTCGGTGGCGAGCAGGGTGTCCAGCAGCTCGCAGCGCAGAGCGTCCGCCGCCGGGTCGGCCACCGGGACGGACAGCACCTCGGCGAACGGCCGGCACACGGCGGCCTCCCGGGCGGCCAGCGCCCCGCCGAGCAGCACCCGCAGCTCCAGCCGGGCGGCCGGGCCGTCGATCGCGGCGTGCCGCAGCCGGCGGCCGAGGTAGTGGACGGCGACCGGCCCGGCCAGCTCCGGGTGCCGGCGCAGCAGCCGGGCGGCCAGGTCGGCACTGCGCCGGGCGGCCACCGGCGACCCGGCGTCGGCGAGCACCCGCAGGGTCTCGGCGGGGGCCGCGCCGGGGAGCGCCAGGCCGTCGGCCAGCGCGGCGAGGACGGGCTCCGGGTCGCTCTCCAGGGCCGGGGCGAGGGCGCGCGCGGTGAGGAAGGGGTCGCCGCCCGCGCGGTGGCGGGCGAGCGCGGCCTCCAGGTGCCCGGCCCGGGTCGCCGGGTCGCCGACCAGCAGGGCCAGCGCGGCGCCGTGCAGGCCGGGTTCGTCCTGGCGGGCGAGCAGGGTCAGCGCGGTGTACCGCAGCAGCTCGGCCCCGGGACCGCCGGCGTACGGGGCGGTCCGCAGCGCGTGCACGGCGGCGGCGACGTGCCGCTCGGGCCGCCGGTCGTGGCTCCAGCGGTCCACCGCGCGGCAGAGCGCGGACGGCTCCTCCGCGGCGAGCACGGCGAGGAGCGCGTCCGCCCGCGGGTGGGCGGCGTCGGCCAGCGCGTCGGCCAACTCGTCCAGGGCCAGCCGGCGGTGGGCGTGCAGCAGGTCGTGGGCGAGGTCGGCGACCGTCCGACCGGGCCGGCCCGGCAGCCCGCCCGGGTCCTCGAACCAGGCGCAGAGCAGCGGGAACACCGCGACCGGGTCGGCGCGCAGCCGCCCGGCCACCGCGCCGAGGAACTGCTGCCCGGAGCCGTCGGCGGTTACCAGGCGGCGCAGCAGCGCGAGTTCGGCCTCGACGGGCAGGCCGAGGCCGATCCAGAACGCCGGTCCGAAGCGGTTCAGCCCGTCGAGCACCTCCCAACTCCCGGCGGTCGCCGCCCGTTCGGCGATCCGGCGGGCCAACTGGTCGAGCAGCGCCCGGTGTTCGGTGGGATCGGGGCTGGCGGCGAGCCCGGCGGTGAGCAACCGGGCCGCCCACCAGGCGGGTTCGCTGCCCGGCGGGCGCAGGTCCAGTGCGCGCCAGATCCGGTGCAGCCACGGGTCCAGGGCGGTCGCGCCCCAGGTCTCGGCGACCCGGCGCAGCGCGGCGGTGACCGGGCCGATCCGGTGCCGGGGGACGGCCGGGCCGGGCCCCTCCGGCCCGGGCGGGGTGTCCTCGGCCTCGCCGAGCAGCATCCGCAGCGCCGCGTCCAGGTCCAGGTGCCGGCCCTGCAGCCAGTCGGCGAACTCCCCGTGGGCGAAGCGGTAGCCGGGCCCGGCGGGGACGAACAGCCCCTCGGCGAGGACCGCGCCGGCCCAGCCGCCGTCGACCGGGAACAGCCCCTCGAAGGCCTCCCGGCCCAGCCCGCCCGGCTCCTCGCCGAGCATCCGCCGGGCCGCCTCGTGCACCCGCCCGGCCACCGCCGCCGCGAGCCGGCGCACCCGGCGCTGGCGCGGTCCGGCGGGCCGGACGGCGCCCCGGCGGTGGGCGCCGGGGCGGCGCGGCCGGTCGTCCTCGGCCAGCCGCTGAGCCACCCGCAAGCAGCACAGGTCCAGGTGGGCCCCGAACAGCTCGCCGCGCCGCGCCGGCCCGTCGTGCAGGCCCTGCGCCCACAGCTCGCCGGCCAGCCGGACGGCCAGCGGGTGCCGGGCGTCCTCGGCGGCGGACGGCCGGCCCGGCGGCAGCCCGTAGCGGCGGCGCACCCGCTCGGCCGCCTCGACGGGCAGCGGGCCCAGCCGGTGCCCGGCCAGGGTCGGGGCGCCGGGGCCGGCGCCGTCCATCCGGACGGTGGGGGCGCTGGCCAGGTCGCCGTCCGGCCCCGGTTCGGCCGGGCGGGCGGCGTCCGGGGCGCCGCTCCCCCAGGGCTCGGCCGCCAGCCGCTCCCAGACCTCCTCGCCGCAGGCGGTCAGCAGCCGTGCCCCGCAGCCGGTCAGCCACTGCCCGGCGCCGCGCAGCCAGCGCGGGTCCAGCTCGGCCGGGGCCTCCTCGGGGCCGTCCAGCACCACCAGCAGCGGGCGGCCGGCGGCCGCGCACAGCGCCGCGACCGGCTCCGGGGCGGGCGCCGGGACGCCCAGTTCGGCCGCGACGGCGGCCAGCGCCCGCTCCACCGGTTCGGCGAGTGAGCGGTCCCCGGCGCGCAGGTCGGCGCCGCGCAGCCAGAGCGTGGGCAGCGGCCGGTCGCCGTCGGAGCGGCGGACGGCCAGCGCGGCCAGTTCGGTGGAGCGCCCGCTGCCGGGGGCGCCGACCAGGGCGGTGACGGTCGCCTCCGGTTCGTCCCCGGCCGGGCCGTCCGGCCGGTCCACCCGGTCGGCGGCCAGCCCGGCCACCCGGCCCGGACCGGCCCCGGCGGCGGCCAGCTGGGCGGCGGCCAGCCGCAGCACCCCGGCCAGGTTCAGCGCCGGGCCGTACCCGGGCACCGCCGCCGCGTTGCGCGCCAGCAGCCCGGCCAGCGCCTCCGCCACCACCGCCCCGCCACCGGCCGGCACCGCCGACAGCGCCCCGCCGTACTGCTCGCCGTACTGCTCGCCGCACTGCGAACGGTCGTACGTCGAACGGCCGTACGGCGCCCCGCCGGGCTGCGAGCCGCGCAGGCCGGGCACGGCCAGCGCCACCACGGCACCGCTGCGTGCGTCCAGCACCGGTGAGCCGGCCGGCACCAGGACCCCGCCGACCGCCGGCACGTCCAGCACCAGCACCCCGGCCAGCCGGTGCCCGCCGTAGGCCGCGCCGCCGACGCCCAGCAGCCCGCAGCGCAGCACGACCGCCCGGCCGTCCTCGCCGGTGAGCGCGGGCAGCAGCACCTCGTGCCCGGCCCCCACCGCGGCCACCGGCAGCGGCGGCACCGGCAGCCCGCCGACGGCGTCGGTGCGCAGCAGGGCGAGCCCGTGCTCGGGCAGCGGCAGCACGGCCTCCGGGCCCAGCACCCGGGTCTGTCCGCCGGGGGTGTGCAGCACCACCCGGTCCAGGCCCGCCACGGCCTCGTGCGCGGTGAGCACCCCGCCCTGCGGGTCGGCGGCGAACCCCAAGCCGTGCAGCCTTCCGTCGAGGTCGCGGATCCGCAGCAGGTACCGCCCCGGATCACCCTCCGCGAACCCCGGCATGGACGCCCCTTCGACCGTCGAGCGGGCCCGTCGCCCGCTCGCCGCCGGGATCCTGCCCGCCGAGGGGGCGCCCCGACCGCGCCCGCGCCGTTCACCACGGCGGTTCACCTCGCGCGCTCCCCCGCACGGGTGACGCCCCCGGTTCGAGTGAAAGGCCCGCACAGGTGAACCCCCGAAGGCGGACCACGCAGGTGACCCGTAGGCGAACCCGCGGGTGAACCCCGCACCGGCGACTCCCCGCACAGCAGGAACCCCCGCCGGGAGCACGTCCCGACGGGGGTTCCGACCACGCCCTGCTCAGCCGACGAACACCGCGACCGGCTTCGCCTGCCCGCCCTTCTCCTCGACCAGCGCGAGGAAGCGCCCGTCCGGCCCGAACACCGCGATCGGCCCGTCCGCGCCCAGCCCGGGCGCCTTCAGCCGGGCGCCGTGCGACAGCTTCTCCGCCGAGTCCTCGTCCAGGTCCCAGCGCGGGAAGGCGGCCGCCGCGGCCGCCGCGATCGGCAGCACCTCCAGCGGCGCGCCGTCCTCGCCCTTGACGGCGGTCTCCAGCTCCTCCAGGGTGTGCGCCGACTCCACCCCGTACGGCCCGACCCTGGTGCGCCGCAGCGCCGTCAGGTGCCCGCCGACGCCCAGCCCGGCGCCCAAGTCGCGGGCCAGCGCCCGGATGTAGGTGCCGGAGGAGCACTCGACGGTCACGTCCAGGTCGATCACCGGCGTGCCGTCCTCGGCGACGGCCTCGCGCTGCGCCTGGACGGTGAAGGAGTGGATCGTGGTCGGCCGGGCCGCGAGCTCGAAGTCCTCGCCCTCGCGCACCCGGGCGTACGACCGCTTGCCGTCGATCTTGATCGCGCTGACCTTGGACGGCACCTGCATGATCTCGCCGGTGAGCGCCGCGATCCCGGCGTCGATCGCCTCCCGGGTGACGCCGTCCGTCGGGGCCGAGGCGGTGATCTCGCCCTCGCGGTCGTCGGTGACGGTGGTCTGGCCGAGCCGGATGGTCGCCTCGTAGGTCTTGGCGGTCAGCATCAGGTGGCCGAGCAGCCGGGTGGCCCGCTCGACGCCGATCACCAGCACCCCGGTGGCCATCGGGTCCAGCGTGCCGGCGTGCCCGACCTTCCTGGTCCCGGCCAGCCACCGCATCTTGGCGACGACCCCGTGCGAGGTGATGCCCTCGGGCTTGTCGACGATCACCAGGCCGTCGGGGCCGGTGCCTTTGCGCTTCATCGGGTTCTTTCTCTGAGACGTGCGGTCGTACGGACGTGCGGTCGTACGAGCGGCAGGCGTACGGACGGGCAGGCGTACGGACGGGCGGCAGTCGCCCACCGCGGGACGGTCAGGTCAGGGACGGGGCCGCAGCGCGCCCCGGAACCGCTCGACCACGGCGGCGACGTCCTCCCGGGCGCTGAACCCGGCCGCGAAGACGTGCCCGCCGCCGCCCAGCTCGGCGCAGGCGGCGGCCACGTCCACCGCCCCCTTGGAGCGGGAGGAGCCGCGCAGCGTGCCGTCCGGGTCCTGCTTGAGCACCAGCGCCACCTCGGCCTCGGCCGGCCGGCGCAGGATGTCGATCAGCCCCTCGATCTCCTCGACGGTGACGCTGAACAGCGCCAGGTCCTGGTAGGGCACCCAGGTCCACACCAGGCCCAGCCCGTCGGCCGCGTCCGGGTCGTAGACGGCCCGGTCCAGCGCGGCGGCCAGCACCTTGAGGTAACCGAAGGAGGAGGTGTCCCACAGCTGCCGGGAGATCAGGTCGTGCCGGATCCCGGTGGCGAGCAGCCGTCCGGCCAGTTCGTGGGTGGCGGGCGTGGTGGCCCGGTACTTGAAGGAGCCGGTGTCGGTGGCGACCCCGGTGTAGAGGCAGGTGGCCAGCGACTGGTCGAGCTCGACGCCGAGCCGGCGCAGCAGTTCGTCCACCAGGACGGCGGTGGCCGGCGCGGCCGGGTCGATCAACTGGTGGGTGCCGAAGCCCGGGTTGGAGGCGTGGTGGTCGAAGACCACCAGGACGGGCGCGGCGAAGGCCTTGTCGTGCAGCAGCCCCAGCCGGCTCTGCGCGGCGACGTCGAAGCAGAGCACCAGCTCGGGCACGTCCGGCACCTCGGCGGCCGGCACGATCAGCTCCTGGCCGGGCAGGAAGGCCAGCGACTCGGGCACGATCTGCGGGTCGTCGCCGAAGGAGACCCGCACCTCCTTGCCGAGCGCGCGCAGTGCCAGGGCCGCCGCCAGCGAGGAGCCGAGCGCGTCGCCGTCCGGGCAGATGTGGCAGATCAGGTCGATCGAACGGGCCCGCCCGATCTCCGCCACCACCTGCTGCCAGAGCAGCTCGAAGCCGCTCTCCTCGGCCCGCGGGCCGGGGAGCGCCGCGAGGGCACCCTCCACCGTGCTGGTGGAGGACGCCCCCGTGGTCGTTCCGGCTCGCGAGGCGGCCTGCGCCGGCTCACCCGCCATGACTACTCGTCCTCGTCGTCACGCTCGGCCGCGGGCACCCGGTACGGGTCCGCGTCACCGGCGTAGGTCGCGCCCGCGGCGGTGGTGCGCACCGCCGCGTCGATGGCCTTGGCCCGGTCGAGCAGGTCGTCGATGTTCCGGGCGTTCTCCGGCAGCGCGTCCGCGACGAAGGTCAGGGTGGGGGTGAAGCGCACCCCGATCTTGCCGACCTCGGAGCGGATCACGCCCTTGGCGCTCTCCAGCGCGGCCGCGGTGGCCTCGCGCTCGGTCTCGTCGCCGAAGACGGTGTAGAAGACGGTGGCCTCGCGCAGGTCTCCGGTCACCCGGGTGTCGGTGATGGTCACGAACCCCAGCCGCGGGTCCTTGATCCGCCGCTCCAGGGTCTGGGCGACGACCACCTGGATGCGGTCGGCGAGCTTGCGCGCCCTTGCGGTGTCGGTCACGTTGCCTCCTCGTGCAGTGGGCCCGGTACCCGGGCGAGCTGCGCACCCGTCGGGGCCCATGCCCCAAAGTACCGGCCCGCGCCCGGCCTTGCGGGCGCTCTCGGTCCTGATCTGTGTGAGAACGGCGACTTCCGCCGGCCGGCTCCACAGCCCTCATTCGTCGTCGTCGTTGTGGTACCTCCTCCTCGCGGAGAGGAGCTGCACCTCGGGGCGGCCGGCGACCAACCGCTCACAGCTGTCCAGGACCTCGGTGACGTACCCGGCTTCGCCGGCGACCACCGCGAGGCCGATCTCGGCCCGGCGGTGCAGGTCCTGGTTCCCGGTCTCGGCAGCGCACACGCTGTACTTGCGCTGCAGTTCGGCCACGATGGGCCGCACGATCGAACGCTTCTCCTTGAGCGAGTGGACGTCGCCCAGCAGCAGGTCGAAGGTGAGTGTTCCCACGAACATGTATGACAGGTCTCGCCGACCTGGAAGGCCTCGGGAAACCGGTCCGGAACCGGTCCGGCTTCCCAGGACCCTACACAGCGAGACCGGGGCCGGTCGACGGAAATACCATCCGTCGACCGGCCCCGGCTGACACCGACTAGGCGCGCGGCTTCTCGCGCATCTCGTAGGTCTCGATGATGTCCTCGACCTTGATGTCGTTGAACGACCCCAGGGTGACACCGGCCTCGAAGCCCTCGCGGACCTCGGTCGCGTCGTCCTTGAAGCGGCGCAGACCCTCGATGGTGAGGCTCTCCGCCACGACCTTGCCGTCGCGCAGCAGGCGGGCCTTGGCGTTGCGGCGGATGACGCCGTCGCGGACCAGGACACCGGCGATGTTGCCGAACTTGGAGGAGCGGAAGACCTCGCGGATCTCCGCGGCGCCGAGGCGCACCTCCTCGTACTCCGGCTTGAGCATGCCCTTGAGGGCGTTCTCGATCTCCTCGATCGCCTGGTAGATGACCGAGTAGTACCGGACGTCCACGCCTTCCTTGTCGGCCGCGGCGCGCGCACGGCCTTCGGCGCGCACGTTGAAGCCGATGATGATGGCGTCCGAGCCCATCGCCAGGTCCACGTCGGACTCGGTGATGGCACCCACACCGCGGTGCAGGACCCGGAGCTCGACCTCCTCGCCCACGTCCAGCTTGACGAGGGCGTCCTCGAGGGCCTCGACCGAACCGGAGACGTCACCCTTGATGATGAGGTTGAGCTGCTCGATGGAGCCGGCGGCGATGGCCTTGTCCAGGTCCTCCAGGGACACCCGGACCCGACGCTGCGCGAAGGCGGCGTTGCGGTCGCGGGCCGAGCGCTTCTCGGCGATCTGGCGGGCGGTGCGGTCCTCGTCGACGACGATGAAGCTGTCGCCGGCGCGGGGCACCGAGGTCAGACCGAGCAGCAGCACCGGGCGGGACGGACCGGCCTCGGCGAGGCTGTTGCCGTTCTCGTCCAGCATGGCGCGGACGCGGCCGTAGGCGTCGCCCACGACGATCGAGTCGCCGACGCGGAGGGTACCGCGCTGGACCAGGACGGTCGCCATGGCGCCGCGGCCCTTGTCCAGGTGGGCTTCGATCGCAATACCCTGCGCGTCCTGCTCCGGGTTGGCCCGCAGGTCGAGCGAGGCGTCCGCGGTCAGGACCACGGCCTCCAGCAGCTGGTCGATGTTCAGACCCTGGCGCGCGGAGATGTCGACGAACATGGTGTCGCCGCCGTACTCCTCGGCCACCAGGCCGAACTCGGTCAGCTGACCGCGGACCTTGGTCGGGTCGGCGCCCTCGACGTCGATCTTGTTGACGGCGACCACGATCGGCACACCGGCGGCCTTGGCGTGGTTCAGCGCCTCGACCGTCTGCGGCATGACACCGTCGTTGGCCGCGACCACCAGGATCGCGATGTCGGTGGACTTGGCACCACGGGCACGCATGGCGGAGAACGCCTCGTGACCCGGGGTGTCGAGGAAGGTGATCGGGCGCTCTTCGCCGTTCACCATCGTCGCCACCTGGTAGGCACCGATGTGCTGGGTGATGCCACCGGCCTCGCCGGCCACCACGTTGGACTTGCGGATCGCGTCCAGCAGTCGGGTCTTACCGTGGTCGACGTGACCCATGACGGTGACGACCGGCGGGCGCGGGGCCAGCTGGTCCTCGTCGCCCTCGTTGGCACCGAAGTCGATGTCGAACGACTCCAGCAGCTCGCGGTCCTCGTCGTCCCGGCTGACGATCTCCAGGACGAAGCCCATCTCGTCCGCCAGCAGCTGCAGCGTGGCGTCGGAGACCGACTGGGTCGCGGTGACCATCTCACCGAGGTTGAACATGACGGAGACGAGCGCGGCCGGGTTGGCGTTGATCTTCTCCGCGAAGTCCATCAGCGAGGCGCCGCTCGACAGGCGAACGGTCTGGCCGTTGCCGCGAGGCAGCATCACACCGCCGACGGACGGGGCCTGCATGGCCTCGTACTCCTGGCGCTTCGCCCGCTTCGACTTGCGACCGCGCGCCGGGCGACCGCCCGGGCCACGACCGAAGGCACCCTGCGTGCCGCCACGGGCACCCGGGCCGCCGGGACGACCGCCGAAGCCACCGGGACGCGGGCCGAAGCCACCGCCGCCGCCGGGAGCGCCGCCACCCGGACGCGGGCCGCCGAAGCCGCCGCCACCGGCCGGACGCGAGCCCGGACCGGCCGGACGACCCTGGAAGCCCGGACGGGCGCCGCCGCCACCGGGACCGGCCGGACGGCCACCGGGGCCACCCGGACCACGGCCACCCGGACCCGGACGCGGGCCGGCCGGACGCTGCGGCATCATGCCCGGGTTCGGGCGCGGCATGCCGGACGGGGACGGCGCGCCGGGGCGCGGACCGGCCGGACGCGGCATGCCGTCGGGACGGGGGGCGCCACCCGGACGGGGAGCACCGGCACCCGGCCCACCGGCCGGACGCGGACGGTCACCACCGGGACGCGGGGCGCCACGGTCGGCACCCGGCGCACCACCCGGACGCGGACGGTCACCACCGGGACGCGGGGCGCCACGGTCGGCACCCGGCGCACCACCCGGACGCGGACGGTCACCACCGGGACGCGGACGGTCGCCGCCCTGCGCACCCGGAGCACCCGGACGGGCACCCGGCGCGCCCGGACGGCGGTCGCCGGGGCGAGCCATGCCGGTCGCACTACCCGAGGTGAACGGGTTGTTGCCCGGACGCGGGCCGGCCGGACGCGGGCCCGGACGGGCGCCGCCACCGGCGGGGGCCTGGCCGCTCGGACGCGGGGCCTGGGTGGCCGGACGCGGGGCGTCGGCACCGGCCGGAGCCGGCGAGGAGAACTCGGCCGCGGGAGCAGCCGGAGCCGCCGGGGCGGCGGGACGCGCGGCCGGGCGCGGGCCCGGAGTCGGCGCACCCGGGCGCGAGGCGGCGGGAGCGGCCGGAGCCGCGGGGGCGGCCGGAGCGGCGGGAGCCGCGGCGGCCGGGGTCGGACGGGGACCAGGGGTCGCGCTGGGGCGCGGACCCGGGGTCGGGGCACCCGGCTTGGGTGCACCCGCGGCGCCTGCCGCGGGCTGGGGCGCCGCGGGCTTCCGCGGGCCAGGCTTGGCAGCGCCACCACCGGTGGGGGCCACGCCAAGCGCGTCAGTCAGCTTGCGCACGACCGGCGCCTCGATCGTCGAGGACGCCGAACGGACGAACTCACCGAGCTCGGTCAGCTTGGCCATGACGGCCTTGCTCTCCAAGCCAAGCTCCTTGGCGAGTTCATAAACCCGGACCTTAGCCACTTCACTCCTGTCTATGAGTCCGGGGGTCTCGTCCGCCGGACTGTCGCTACTTCATGGGCGTACCCATCGCGTACTCATCGCGTACTCATCGAGTGCTCATCGCAATCTCGACCTACTTCCACATCGCGAGGTACCTGACTGGTGGCACGGCGCGCGGCTGCCCGAGCGCTGTGCTTGTTGCGGTGGTTCTCCGCCGCGATGAGCGGCGGTTGTCGCGGGAGGCGGCCCGTCTAGGAGGCTCCGCCCGCCCGCTCCTCGATGAACCCGCGGAGCCGCTCCGTGTCGAGCGTCCCCTGGAGCCGGAAGGCCCGGGGGAACGCCCGGCGGCGGACCGCGAGGTCGAGGCAGGCCGGATCGAGGTGCAGGTGAGCGCCTCGGCCCGGCAGTGCGCCACGGGGATCGGGGACGCAGACGCCCTCGACCGCCGTGACACGCAACAGCTGGTGCTTGGCCGCGCGCTTGCGGCAGCCCACGCAGGTGCGTTCCGGGCGTGCTCGGACGTGCGTCCGGCCAGACGAAGGCAAGTCTACCCCTCCGAAGCGACATGGCGCCGCCCCGCAGATCCCGGAGGACCGGCGGGGGCGCCAGGAACAACACTCACTACCGGGCCGCGGCCCTGCATTTCTCCTACTGGGACTCGGCCTGGCCCTCGGTGTCCGGCCGGATGTCGATCCGCCAACCGGTCAGACGCGCGGCCAGACGGGCGTTCTGCCCCTCCTTGCCGATCGCCAGGGACAGCTGGTAGTCCGGCACGATCACCCGGGCGGAACGCTGGGCGAGGTCCACGATCTCCACGCTGGTCACCCGCGCGGGGGACAACGCGGCGGCGACCATCTCGCGCGGGTCCTCGGACCAGTCGACGATGTCGATCTTCTCGCCGTGCAGCTCGCCCATCACGGCGCGCACCCGGGAGCCCATCGGGCCGATGCAGGCACCCTTGGCGTTCAGCCCGGCCCGGCGCGACCACACCGCGATCTTGGTACGGTGACCGGCCTCACGGGCGATCGCGGCGATCTCCACGCTCCCGTCCGCGATCTCCGGGACCTCCAGCGCGAACAGCTTCTTCACCAGGCTCGGGTGGGTGCGCGACAGCGTCACCGACGGCCCGCGGACACCACGGCGCACCGCCACCACGTAGCACTTCAGCCGGGTGCCGTGCCGGTAGTCCTCGCCCGGGACCTGCTCCTGCGGCGGCAGGATGGCCTCCAGCTTGCCGATGTCGACCAGCACGCTCTTCGGGTCGTTGCCCTGCTGGACGACACCGGTGACGATGTCGCCCTCCTTGCCCGCGTACTCGCCGAAGGTCTGGTCGTCGGCGGCGTCGCGCAGGCGCTGCATCATCACCTGGATGCCGATGCTGGACGCGATCCGACCGAAACCGTTCGGGGTGTCGTCGAACTCCTTCGGCTCGACGCCCTCGTCCAGCTCCGCCGGGTCCTCCATGGCCCACACGGTGACGTGGCCGCTCTTGCGGTCCAGGTTCACCCGGGCGCGACGGCGCGAGCCCTCGGTGCGGTGGTACGCGGTGAGGAGGGCGGACTCGATGGACTCGACCAGCAGGTCGAAGGGGATGTTCTTCTCGTTGACCAGCGTGCGCAGGGCACTCATGTCGATGTCCACGGCTACGCCTCCTCGTCTTTCGTCACGTTCATGATGGTCGTACGGCGGCCGGCTCACTCGGCGCCGTCGTCCCCCTCGTCGAAGTCGGCGGCCTCGTCCAGGAGCTGCTCGTCGTCCTTGCGGTTGAACTCGACCTGGACCCGCGCGCGATCGACCTCGACGTACTCCAGGCGGCGCTCCTTCGGACGGCCACGCCCCTTCACCGGCTGCACCTCGACCAGCGCGCCGGCCTCGTCCGCCTCCAGCACCCGGGCGACCAGCTCCCCGCCGTCGACCAGGTGGATCTTGGCGAGCCGGCCCTCGGCGCGCTGCCAGTGCCGCGGCAGGACCAGCGGACGCTCCGCACCCGGCGAGCCGACCTCCAACAGGTACGGCTCGTCCCCCATCACGTCCGAGGCGTCCAGGGCCTCGCCGACCACCCGGCTGAACTCGGCGATGGCGTCCATGTCCACGCCGCCGTCGGTGTCGACGTCGATCTGCACCTGCCGGCGGTTGCCCGCCTTGGTGACCTTGACGTCCTCCAGGTCCAGTCCGGCCTGGACGGCCAGCGGCTCCAGCAACGCGCGCAGCCGGTCGGTGTGGGTGGTGCTCATCCGGGTGGACTCCTCGGCCGCGTCTGCTGTTGTCAGAGGTCGCACCGCGCCCTCCGCGCCCGTCGGGCGCACACCGGGTCACGGCAGCTCGGCCCAAAGCCTAGCCGGTGAAGCCGCGAACCACCGATTCCGGACCTCCCCCGACCAGCCGCACGCCACCCACTGCGAGCAAGCTCACACCGCCCCGCCCGCCGCACCGAACCCTCGAACACCACCCGCAAAGGTGGGGATTCTGCGAAGATTCACGCCAACGAGGGCAGGCGGGGAGGCCGCCCTCCCGTACCCGCTCCGGAGTGACCCCGATGCAGCCGCCCAGCCGAAGGACCTTCCTGGCCCTCGGACTGATCACCCTCACCACCGCCTGCACCAGCTCCGGCACCGGCCCCGACGTGACACCCGGCGACAAGAGCCCCGACCCGGACACCCCCGTCCGCCTGCGCGCCGTCGCCGCCACCGACACCCTGCTGGCGGCCTACGACACCCTCCTGGCCACCGCCGGGGCCCAGACCACCCTGCTGAAGACCCTCCGCGCCGAGACCGCCCAGCACCGCGCCGCCCTCGCCGACGGCATCCCGGCCCCCACCCCCACCACACCGACCCCCACCACCACACCGCCCAGCGCCACCCCCACCCCCACCCCCGCCGCCCTGGCCACCCTGGAACGCCAGACCGCCCAGGCCCGGCTGGCCGACCTCGGCGCGGCCCGCCCACCCCTCGCCCGCCTGCTCGCCTCGGTGGCCGCCGCCAACACCCTGCACGCCGCCTCCCTCGGCGCCCCCGCCGACCAGCCCACCCCGACGGCAAGCGGCACCCCCACCCCCACCACCACCCCCGGAGCAGTACTCCCCGCCCTCCAGAAGGCCCTGAGCGCCGAACACGCCGCCGTCTACGGCTACGGCGTCGTCGGCGCCCACCTCCCCGAGGACCAGCAGCGCACCGACGCCCGCACCGCCTACGCCGCCCACCAGGCCCAACGCGACGCCTGGCAACGCCTCGTCACCACCCTCGGCGCCACCCCCACTCCCGCCGCCGGCGGCTACCAACTCCCCTTCCCGGTCACCGACCCCACCACCGCCACCAAACTCGCCGCCCACCTGGAAACCAGCCTCACCACCGTCTACGCCGACCTGGTCGCCGACCTCCCCGCCCCCCACCGCCCCACCGCAGCCACCGCCCTCCGCGACTGCACCCTCCGCGCCCACCGCTGGGGCGCCCCCGACACCCCCTTCCCCGGCATCCCCGACCCCCTCCCCACCCCCACCCCCACCCCGACCTGACCCCGACCTGACCCCACCCCCGCACCCCCACCCACCCACCCACCCACACCCCACACCACCTCCGCCCCCACCTCCCCCTCCCACCCGCCCCAGGCGAGAGGGACGCGCTGCGGGAGGGGGCGGTGGAGGGGGTGGGTGCGGAGAGGGGCGTGACGGGTG
>NZ_JBHXEG010000080.1:0-45357 GCF_042724935.1 Kitasatospora sp. NPDC127060 | reverse complement strand
TACCTCCTATCCCCCACCTCGTGGGGGCCCCCCGCCCTGGCCTGCGCGCCGAGGGGGGGCCGCCCCCCGGGGGGCGGCCCCGGTGGCCCGGCCGGGCCCGGCCGGACCACGGCCTGCGACGATGGGCCCGTCGAACCATCGAGCAGGGGGACCGCATGGAGCTACGGCAGCTGCGCTGCTTCGTCGCCGTCGCCGAGGAACTGCACTTCGGCCGGGCCGCCGAGCGGCTGCTGCTCGGGCAACCGGCGGTGAGCCAGCAGGTCCGGCGGCTGGAGCGGGAGTTGAAGGTCGAGCTGTTCGACCGCTCGCCCCGGTACGTCCGGCTGACCCCGGCCGGGGAGCGCTTCCTGCCCGCCGCCCGCAACGTCCTGGCGGCCGAGGACGCGGCCCGCGCGCTCGCCGCCGACCTGGCCGCTCCCGCCGTACTGCGACTGGGCACCGTCACCGGGCTCGCCGAGCGGCTCGACCTGATCCTGGAGACCTACCAGCAACGGGCTCCCGGCGTACGCGTCGAACTGCACTCCGCCCCGGTGCGGGAGCGGCTGGCCCGACTCTCGGACGGCCGCCTGGACGCCGCCTTCGTCCGCGGTGCGATCGCCGAGCACAGCCCGGACCTGCGCTTCCTGCCGGTCTGGGAGGACGAGTTGGTGCTCGCCCTGCCCGCCCGGCACCCGCTGGCCACCCGGCCCGAGCTCGATCTCGCCGAACTCGCCGACCTGCCGCTGCGGTTGACCGAACACGGCAACCACCCGGCGCTGGTGGACCTGGTACTGGACGCCTGCGCGCAGGCCGGCTTCCGGCCCGTCCTCGGCCCGCCGCACGGCGCCCTGCAGGACACCCTGGCGTCGATCGGCACCGGCACCCCGATGTGGACGGTGGTGTACGCCGCCAACGCCCGGCTGGTGAACACCCACCGGGTGGCCTTCCGCCGCTGCCGCACCCCGCTGGCCCTGGCCACCTCGGTCGCCGTACGGCGCTCCACCCCACCGCCCCGACTGCTCCTGGAGGCCTGCCGCACCCCCCTGGCCCGGGACGATCAGGATTCGTGATCGCTGCCAGAGCGATTCGGGTCTGGGTGCGGGCGGGCCCGATCCGGTGGACTGTTCCCAGCCGGAGAACCCGGCGGAGGAGCCCGGCGGACCAGCCGGGCAGGACACCCGGTCAGGAGCCGAAGATGCCGATCGTCACCATCCAGCAGGGCCCGCGCAGCGTCGAGCAGAAGCGCGAGCTGGTCGAGAAGGTCACCCAGGCCTTCGTGGACACCCTCGGCGTCCCCGCCGAGAGCGTGTTCGTGTTCGTCAACGAGTACCAGCCGGACAACTGGGGCACGGCCGGCAAGCTCACCGCGGACCGCTAGCCCCAACAGGACCGATGGGCCCGGCGATCCGCCGGGCCCGCCGGCCCCGACGAGTGCTGGGGGCCGCTCAGCGAGCTGGTCCTTCGTCTACCGACGATGTTCTGACCGGGCATGGCCAAAACTCGCCGGTAGGGAACGGGGGGTGGAGTTAGCCTGGCGACATGGTTGCAAACTACAAGGACGCAGTCGCCATGAGTGACCAGGAGTTCGTCAGCGCACCCGCCCTGATCCTCCGTTCGCTCGCCTCCCACCCGCACCGGCGTGCCATCACCACCGCCGACCGGGTCGAGATCACCGCCGGCGACTTCGCCGCCGCCACCTACCGCCTCGCCCACGAGCTGCTCGCCCGCGGCATCACCCGCGGCTCGACCGTCACCCTGCTCACCGGCAACACCGCCGAGGCCCTCAGCGCCCGCTACGCCGCGGGCCTGGCCGGCGCCCGGGTGGTCAGCCTCTACGACGGGATGAGCGCCCCGGTCCTGGCCGAGATCGTCGCCAGCGTGGACACCACCGTGCTCCTCGTCGACGCCGAACGCCACGCCGACGCACCCGCGTTGCTGCCGCTGATCGACGTCCCCGCCGTCCTCACCCTCGGCCCCGGCCCCGACGGAACCGGCAGCGCCCACACCATCGGCGAGGACGTCATCGCCGCCTCCGCCACCCGCCCCGCCGCGGAACCCGCCGTCCCCGTCGGCCCCGAGGACGACCTCGGCATCCGCCACACCGGCGGCACCACCGGCATCCCCAAGGGCATCCTCAGCCTCCACGGGCCCCTCCGCCGGATGTTCGACACCCCCCTCCACGACCGCCCGGGCGCCGAACCGCCCCGTCTGCTCGCCGCCACCTCGATCGCCCACCTCGCCGGTGTGCTCGCCGACCTGACGCTCCACGAGGGCGGATCCGTCGTCCTCCAGCGCTCCTTCGAGCCCGGCGACGTCCTCGCCGCGATCGAACGCGAACGCATCACCGACCTGTGGGTGCTGCCCCCGCTGCTCTACCGGCTGCTCGACCACCCGGCGATCGGCCGCACCGACGTGTCCAGCCTGCAGCGGATCGACTACGGCGGCTGCGCCTCCTCCCCGACCCGGATCCGGGAGGCCCTCAAGGTCTTCGGCCCCGTCCTGGTCAGCCTGTACGGCATGTCGGAGGCGCAGAAGATCGCCGTCCTCACCCCGGGCGAGCACGCGCGGTTCGGCGAGGACGGTCCGCTCCCGGTCGGCAGGCCCTTCCCCGAGGTGGAGGTGGAGATCCGCGCCGCCGACGGCACCGTGCTGCCGCCCGGTGAGCAGGGCGAGGTGCACGTCCGCTCGGCGATGCTGATGGCCGGGTACTGGAAGCTGCCCGACCTCACCGCCCGGGTCCTGCGCGACGGCTGGCTGGACACCGGCGACATCGGGTACTTCGACACCGACGGCTACCTCTACCTGGCCGACCGCCTCAAGGACCTCATCATCGTCGTCGGCGGCCACGTCTACCCGACCGAGGTCGAGGAGCTCCTGCTCACCCACCCGACCATCGCCCAGTGCGCCGTCTTCGGCGTGCGCGACGACCAGGAGGCCGAGCACGTCCACGCCGCCGTCGTCCCCGCCGCCGGGCAGCGGCCGACCCTGGACGAGGTCCACGCCTTCGTCACCGCCCACAAGGGCCGCATCTACGCCCCGGAAGCCCTCCACGTCCTCGACGCCATCCCGCTGACCTCCGTCGGCAAGCCCGACAAGAAGCGCCTCCGCGAGTCCCTCCCCCGCTGAGCCCGCCGGGGGACGCGCACCGAAACCCCACCGAACCCCGCACGGATCCCCACCCGCTTTCACCCCCAGGCGGGGTTTGGCTCAATGAACCACCGCCCCGGTGCCGAGAAGCCAACGGGGGGTGGCGGCGCTGAGGGCCGCCACCCCTCCCCCGGCCCGAGGGCCACCGCCGCGCGCTCACTCCTCGTCGGCGGCCGCCTCCAGGCAGCAGTCCACGAACGCCCGCACCACCGGGTCACGGTCGTCCGCCGGGGACCACGCGACCGCGATCCGGCTCGGGCTCACCCCGCCGACCGGCCGGTAGGCGATCCCCGGGCGGGCGTAGAAGCGGGCGGTGGAAGCGGGGGCGAGCGCGACCCCGTAGCCGTTGGCGATCGCGCTCAGCCAGTCGTCCGGGTGCTCCACCACCGCGCCGAAGCGCACCGGACGGCCCTCCCGCTCGTCGGCGGCCACCCAGTAGTCCCGCCAGCGGCCGGTCTCGGCCGGGGCCGCCACGAACGGCTCGTCCCACAGCTCGCGGAACGGCACCACCTCCAGCGCGGCCAGCCGGTGCCCGGCCGGCAGCGCGACCCAGCGCGGCTCGGTGAACAACTCGGCCACCCGCAGCCGCTCCTGACCGGGGAACGGCAACCGCAGCAGCGCCGCGTCCACCTCGCCCGCCGCCAGGCCCGCCGTCGGATCCGACCAGGCGGCGTGCCGCATCTCGACCCGCCAGCCCGGCTGCCGGGCGGAGAACCCGGCGACGATGCCCGGGGTCGCCTCGTTCGCCGCGCTCGCCAGGAAGCCGACCCGCAGCACCCGCACCGCCCGGCTCGCCGCGCCCCTGGTCTCCCGCAGCGCCGCGTCCCAGTCCGCCAGCAGTCCCGGGACCCGAGCCGCCAGGCTCCGGCCGGCCACCGTCAGCGCCATCCCGGCCCGGGACCGGACGAACAGCGGCACCCCGAGCAGCTTCTCCAACTGCCGGACCTGCTTGGTCAACGCGGGCTGGGAGACGTACAGCCGCTCCGCCGCGCGGGTCAGGCTGCCCTCCTCCGCAACGGCGGCGAAGGTGCGCAGCAGCCGGGTGTCCACATCCATTCCACCAGGTTATGGAAGCGGGTATTGGACGCGACGGGAGCACCCTGACGAGGCTGGAGCCATGTCCATCGCCTGTCTGATCGTCACCGTCCTCGCCATCGCCGCCAATGCCGGGATCGCCGCCGCCGACTTCGCCGGGGCCCCGTTCGTCCTGGCCAACTCCGCCGAGGTGCGGGTGAAACCGGAGTGGGTCCCCTGGCTGGCCGCCCTCAAGGCGGCCGGGGCCGCCGGGCTGCTGATCGGCCTGGTCGGCTACCCGCCACTGGGTGTCGCGGCCGCGATCGGACTGGTGCTCTTCTACCTCGGCGCGGTGGCCACCCACGTCCGCACCGGCGTGCTGCACAACCTGTACTTCCCGGCCGGCTACCTCGCCCTGGCCGTGGCCACCCTGGCGCTCGTCCTCACCCGCTGAGGCCGCGCCGGCCGGCATCCGCGCGAGCGGCTCCGCCCGGGGACCGGCCCCGAACCGGGCCCGTTCAGCCGGACGGCGTCCCGCCCACCGCCCGCACGGCGAAGGGCAGCAGCCGGTCGGCGGTCTGCCGGGCGCTGGCCTCGTCGACGTCCTCGGGCAGCCGGGGGGTGAGCAGGAAGTGGGTCATCACCGGGCCGACCACCACCTCGCCGACCAGTTCCACGCCGTCGAGCGGCGGGATCTCGCCCCGCTCGACCGCCCGCCGGACGACCTCCGCGACCCTTCCGTACAGCGGCCGGAGGAAGGCCGTGACCAGCGCCTCGGCCAGCGCGGTGTTGTGGGCGGCCTCGCCGATCAGGGCACGGATCACCCGGCCGGGCTCGCCGGTCATGCTGGCGGCCTTGTCCCGCAGGACGACCCGCAGGTCAGTCTCCAGGCCGCCGGTGTCGGGCTGCTCGTACGAGCTCTCGCCGTGGAGTGCGGCGGCGGCGATCACCAGGTCCTCCTTGGATGACCAGCGGCGGTAGAGGGTCGCCGTGGAGACTCCGGCCCGGGCGGCCACGGCGGCGGTGGTCAGCCCGCCGTAGCCGTTCTCCGCGAGGACGGCGAGGGTGGCGTCCAGCAGTGCCCGGTCCCGGGCGGCGTCGCGCGGGCGGCCCCGGCGCGGCGGCGGGGCGGACGGGGACGGGGTGGTGCTGGGGATCATGCCGGAAGTCTACCGAAAACCAGAAACGAAATCGTTTCGTTTCGTTTATGCTCGACGGCATGAGCCTCTCCGCCGAAGCCACGTCCACCGGCAGCGACGAAGCCGCCGCCACCGTCTCCCGCCTGCACGCCGCCTTCGCCGCCGGCCGCACCAAGCCGCTCGCCTGGCGCAAGGCCCAACTCCGGGCCCTGCGCCGCCTGCTGGTCGAGCAGGAGGCCATCTTCACCGCCGCCCTGCACGCCGACCTCGGCAAGAACGCCGCCGAGGCCTACACCACCGAGATCGGCTTCACCCTCAACGAGATCGACCACACCCTGCGCCACCTCGACGGCTGGCTGCGCCCGCGCCGCATCCCGGTGCCGCTCGCCCTGCAGCCCGCCCGGGCCCGTACGGTCCGCGAACCGCTGGGCACCGTGCTGATCATCAGCCCGTGGAACTACCCGCTACAGCTCGCCCTCTCCCCGCTGGTCGGCGCGCTCGCCGCCGGAAACTGCGCGGTGGTCAAGCCCAGCGAACTCGCCCCCGCCACCGCCACCGCCATCGCCCACTGGCTGCCCCGCACCCTGGACCGGCAGGCCGTCGCCGTCGTCGAGGGCGGCGTGCCGGAGACCACCGCCCTGCTGGACCAGCGCTTCGACCACGTCTTCTACACCGGCAACGGCACCGTCGCCCGCATCGTCATGACCGCCGCCGCCCGTCATCTCACCCCCGTCACCCTGGAGTTGGGCGGCAAGAGCCCGGTCGTCGTCGAGCCCGGCACCGACCTCGCCACGGCCGCCCGCCGGATCGCCTGGGGCAAGTTCATGAACGCCGGCCAGACCTGCGTCGCCCCCGACTACGTCCTGGCGATCGGCGACACCGCGCCCACCCTCGAAACGGAACTGACCGCCGCGATCCGGGAGATGTACGGCGCCGAGCCGGCGCACAGCCCCGACTACGGCCGGATCGTCAACGAGCGGCACTTCGACCGCCTCACCGCCCTGCTCGCCGACGGCCGGCTGGTCACCGGCGGCGACCACCGCCGCGCCGACCGCTACCTCGCCCCCACCGTCCTCGCCGACGTCGACCCGGACGCCCCGGTGATGCGAGAGGAGATCTTCGGCCCCGTCCTGCCGATCCTCCGCGTCCCCGACCTGGACGCAGCGATCGCCTTCATCACCGCCCGCGACAAGCCGCTCGCCCTCTACGCCTTCACCGCCTCGGCCGCCACCAAGCGCCGCCTGACCACCGAAACCTCCTCCGGCGCCCTGGCGTTCGGCGTCCCCAACGCCCACATCGCCGTCCCCGGCCTGCCGTTCGGCGGCGTCGGCGAGAGCGGCCTCGGCCGCTACCACGGCAGCCACTCCATCGACACCTTCAGCCACACCAAGTCCGTGCTCGACAAGCCCCTCCTCGCCGACCCGCTCCGCCCCGCCTACCCGCCCTTCACCCCGCTCAAGTCCCGCCTCCTGCGCCGCCTGCTCTGAGATCCTCCGACACCCTCCGACACCCTCCGAGTCCTCCGAGTCCTCCGACCCGCCGGACCGGCCGCCCTACGCCCGGAACAGCGGCTCGTACGCGTTCCCCTCCACCGCGTTGAGCAGCACGTACGACGGCCCGAGGCCGAAGGCGACCTCCCGCAGCCGCGCCAGGGCCTCGGCCACGGTGGGCACGTGGAGCCCGATCGCGGCGGCGGCCGCGTCCCGGTCGGCGAGCAGTTCGGGCTCGTCCGCCAGGTAGTCCTCGGCCGCCGCCGCGCTCTCCTCCTCGGTCAGCCGCCGGCAGTCCCGCCACCACGGCACCGCCAGCAGCAGCCGGACCATCTCCTCCAGCCCGACGGCCAGCAGCGCCGCGCCGCCCTCGGAGTCGGCGTAGAGGACGGGCCGCTCGTCGCCGCCGTCACCGCACAGGAAGAAGGTGCCGCCCCCGCTGCACTTGGCGACCTCCTCCAGGGCCTCCCCCGAGGCGAGCACGACCTCCTCCACGTGCGAGTAGGCGTCGAGGGAGAAGTCCCCGGGCCAGAGCAGGTAGTCGACGGTGGCGGGGGTGGCCCGGAGGCGCGTGAGGAACGACATGGCGGCCACCCTACGAGGCCCCCACGACAACTCCGCCCGCCGGGAGTTGATCTCCGCGCCGCCCCGCTGTTGGCTGGCTTCCGCTGCCCTGACCCGAGACCGGCCCCGAGGCCGACCCGAGGCGACGAAGGAAGTTGACACGGTGGACGACAGATCTGCCCGGACCGCGCTCTTCGAGGAGCACCGCCCGCACCTGCGCGCGGTCGCGTACCGGATGCTCGGCTCGATCAGCGAGGCCGACGACGCGCTCCAGGAGGCCTGGCTGCGGTACGACCGCGCCGACACCGCCGAGGTGGCCAACCTCGGCGGCTGGCTGACCACGGTGGTCTCCCGGGTCTGCCTGAACCTGCTGCGCGACCGCGCCGCCCGCCGCGAGGAGCCGCTGCAGCCGACCGGTCCTGGCGGCGAGGACGGCCCCGAGCGCATTCCGGACCCGCTGCTGCGCCGTGAGGGGGTGGTCGACCCGGAGCAGGAGGTGATGCTCGCGGACTCGGTCGGCCTGGCGCTGATGGTGGTGCTGGAGTCGCTGTCGCCCGCCGAGCGGGTCGCCTTCGTGCTGCACGACCTGTTCGCGGTGCCCTTCGAGGAGATCGCCCCGCTGATCGAGAAGACCTCGGCCGCCACCCGCCAACTGGCCAGCCGGGCCCGCCGCAAGGTGCAGGGACGGCCCGTGCCGGATCCGGACCTGGGCCGCCAGCGGGTGGCCGTGGACGCCTTCTTCGCCGCCGCCCGCTCCGGCGACCTGGCGGCGCTGCTCGCCGTGCTCGACCCGGACGTGGTGCTGCGCTCGGACGGCGGGGCCGGGCAGGCCCGGCACACCGTGGTGCTCGCCGGCGCCGCGACGGTGGCCGGGCAGGCCGTGCTGTGGGGCAGGCTGTCGCCGTTCGCCCGTCCCGCGCTGGTCAACGGCACCGTTGGCGCGGTGGTCATCGGCGACAACGGACGGGCGCTGTCGATCATGGCGTTCACCGTGGTGGCCGGCGCGATCGCGGAGATCGAGGTGCTCCTCGACCAGGAACGGCTGGCGGCCTTCGACCTGTCGGCGTTCCGGGACTGACGACCGGCCCGCTGTGGGCGGGGGGCGGGCCGCCCACAGCGGCCCACCCCCGCCCACGGGCGTCAGCGCCCGCAGGCCTCAGCGCCCGGGGAGCACGCTCAGCGCCCGACGGCCCCGTCCAGCTGCTCGCGGATGATGTCCGCGTGCCCGGCGTGCCGTCCGGTCTCCTCGATCATGTGCACCAGCACCCAGCGCAGCGACGGCCCTTCGGCGGCGTCGGGCCGCAGCGAGCGCGCGCCCGGCCGGTCCAGGTCGGGGGCGGCCGCGGCCACCGCGTTGGCCCGGGCGATCGCCTCCCGGTAGTCGGCGACCGCCGCCTCCACCGTCAGTTCGGCCGACCGGAAGTCGTCGCTGTCCAGCGGCGCGTCCCCCTGCCCGCCGTACGCGTACTCGAGCCAGTTGAGCTCGACCACGGTCAGGTGCCGGACCAGCCAGAGCAGGCTGGTGCCGGAGGCGACGCCGGGGCGCCGGGCGTCCTCGTCGCCGAGGCCGTCCAGCTTGCCGATCACGCCCTCCCGCAGATAGTCGAGGAAGGCCAGCAGGGTGGTCCGCTCGTCGGCGTTGAGCGTCGGCGGGCGGTTGTCGGAGAGCTTGCTCGGCGCGGCGCCCCGGGGCGCGGTGTTGTCGGTCACCGCGCCACCGTAACCAGCGGAACCGGCCGGACGCACCCGACTAAGGCCCGTCACCAGCCCTGTGCGCGCACCCAGTCCGCGAGGTGCCGGGCGCAGTCGTCCACCGACTCCCGCCAGCTGTGGGCCGCGCCGTCCCCGGCCTCGTCGCTGACGTACTTGACCAGCCGCACCGGCACCCCGGCCCGGTGGGCGACGGCGGCGACGGCGTAGCCCTCCATGTCGACCAGGTCGGCGTGCTCGGCCAGCCGGGCCTTGGCGGACGGGTCCTCGACGAACAGGTCGCCGGTGGCCAGCACCGGGCCGTCTCCCCGGCCGACCACCAGCGGGGCACCGTAGCTGCGGCCGGTGAGCTGCTGCAGGGCCGTGGTGTTCAGGTCGTGCTGGATCACCTGGACGACGTGGTGCATGCCCTCCCAGCCGGGGCGCAGCGCGCCGGCCGTGCCGAGGTTGATCACCTCGGAGGGCCGCTCGCCCCGGGCGAGCACGGTGGCCAGGGCCGCCGTGGCGTTGACCTTCCCTATCCCGGTGAGCAGCACGGGCAGCCGGTCGTCGAGGTGGGCGGCCTCCTCGCGGACCGCGACGACGAGCAGCGGGCGGTCGGGCGAGATCGTTCCAAGCAGTCGCATGGGGCCCATGGTACGGAGCGCAGGGGTGCCGGGCCCGGGATCAGCGCGGCGCGGAACCGCTCGGGGCGCCGCCGGCGTCGCACGGATCGCCACCTCTCCGTCGGCCCGGCAGGACCGGTACAAGCCGTACGAGAGCGTGCGGAAACCGTGCACGACATGCTCAAGATCGGCGCAAGTCAGGTGTGGCCGGAGGAAGTCACGGCCATACTGCTGCCATCGGTCGGGCCCCGGGTGTCGGGCCGGCCCCAGGGGAGGATGAGGCGGGTGGCAACACCAGTAGGCAACGGCGCACCGGGCGCACCGGTCCCGGCCCGGCCGGGCACGCCGCCGGCCGGGCCGGCGGCAGCGCCGTACGGGGGTGCGGCGGCACCGTACGGCGTTCCGCCGGCCCCGGGGGCGCCGCCCCGCGGGGTGCCCGCGGCGAGGCCCGGCTCCGGACCGCCCGCGCGGCGCCCCCGGGCCGGGGCGCCGGAGCGGGGCGTGCGCGCCCGGCTGGCGCAGGCCACCCGTACGCCCCCGGGCCGGCTGCGGCTGGCCGGGGTGGTGCTCGCGGTGCTCACCGTGGCCTTCGGCGGGCTCACCGCCTGGCAGTTGGAGACCAGGGCGCAGGCCGCCGACCGGGTGGTCTCGTACAGCCAGCCGCTCAGCCGGGACGCCGCCGAGATCCACCGCTCGCTGGCCGACGCCGCCACCACCGCGGCCTCCGGCTTCCTGCTGGCCGGCGCCGAGCCCAAGGACGTCCGGGCCCGCTACGAGCAGGACCTCGCCCAGGCCGCCAAGCTGATCTCCCAGGCCGCCGCCCGCACCACCGCGACCTCCCCGGCGCAGGACTCACTCAGCCGACTGAACCAGCAACTCCCGGTGTACGCCGGTCTGGTGGAATCCGCGCGGGCCGACAACCGGCAGGGCGTCCCGCTCGGCGGCGCCTACCTGCGGTACGCCTCCGAGCAGATGCAGACCGTGCTGCTGCCGGCCGCCGCCGAGCTGAACACCATCGAGAACCACGAGCTGGTGAACGACTACGCCGCGGCGCGGTCGACGCCCTGGGGCGCGTACGGCCTGGCGGTGCTCACCCTGGCCGCGCTGGGCTGGGTGCAGCTGACCCTGTTCCGCCGCACCAACCGGGTGTTCAACATCGGTCTGGTGGGCGCCACCGCCGCCGTCCTGGCCGGCACGCTCTGGCTCACCGTGGCCGGGCTGACCACCGGCTCGGCACTGGAGAAGAGCGACCGCGAAGGGGCCAACCCGCTGCGGGCGCTCAACTCGGCCCGGGTGGACGTGCTGACGGCCCGGCTGGCGGAGAACCTGAACCTGGTCGCGCGCGGTTCCACCGCCACCTACGCCACCCAGTACACGGACCTCACCAAGCGGCTGGCCGGAACGGCCGAGAAGAGCACCCCGATGCGCGACCGCGCCGGCACGCTCTCCAACGCCCTGATCCTCGCCCCCGCCGCCGCGAGCCGGTCGCTGGCCACCGCCGCCGACCAGTACGACGTCTGGCAGGACCGGTACCGCGCCGCGCGCACCGCCGAGGTCGACAACGCCGACTACCAGGGCGCCCTGAACGCGACGGTGTCGGCCACCGACACCACCAACACCGCCGACGCCGCCTTCAACGCCACCGACCGGGCGCTCGCCCAGGCCGCCGACGCCGAGCAGGCCCGGTTCGACGCCGCCGCCGACGGCACCGCCGGGGACCTCCGCCTCGCGGCCGGCGCGGCCGCGGTGCTGGGCCTGGTGGCCGCGGCGGCCGCGCTGCGGGGCCTGGGCCGACGACTCGCCGAGTACCGGTAGAGGGGGAACACGACGATGCGCACGAGGACCGTACCGACCAGGAGCGCCGCGGCGCTGGCAGTGCTGGCGGCCTGCGCGGCCGTGCTCGGCGGGGGCGGACCGTCCGGCGCCGCGCCGGCCGCCGCGACCGCCGCGCCGCAGAACGCGCCGCAGGCCGTCCAGCAGACCCAGGACCAGTCCGACACCTGCGACATCTACAGCAGCGTGCCGCCGAGTTCGGCCGACGGCCCGGCGGTGAAGGCCATCAAGGCCAAGCGCAGCCTGGTGATCGGCGTGGACCAGAACAGCTACCGCTGGGGCGCACGCAACCCGAACACCGGCCAGATCGAGGGCTTCGACATCGATCTCGCCCGGGCCATCGGCACCGCCATCATGGGCGACCCGGACAAGGTGGTGCTCAAGCCGGTCGCCACCGCCGACCGGGTCGACGCGGTGCAGAAGGGCCGGGTCGACCTGATCGTCCGCACCATGACCGTCAACTGCAAGCGGATGCAGGACGTCGCCTTCTCCAAGCCGTACTTCAGCATCTCCCAGCGGGTGCTGGTGCCGAAGACCTCCCAGGCGAAGAACCTGGACGAGGCGATCGCCGGCAGGAACGTCTGCGTCGCCAAGGGGTCCACGGCCGCCGATGTGATGGACCCGGCCAAGGGCGCCAAGAAGGACGCCAAGGCGCAACTGACGGTCGTCGAGAACCAGTTGGACTGCCTGGTCCTGATGCAGCTCGGCAAGGTCGACGCCACCATGACCGACGACGGTCTGGCGGCCGGCCAGGCCGCCCAGGACCAGACCGTGCGGATCGTGGACGGCGACGTGCAGCCGGAGGTGATCGGCGTCGCCATGCTCAAGAGCAGCCCGGACCTCACCGCCCGGGTCAACCAGGTGCTGGCCGACTACCACGGCAGCGGCGACTGGGGCCGCAGCTACGACCGCTGGCTGAAGCCGTACATGCTGAACGACGCCGAGCACTACTGGCCCGTTCCGCACTGAGCGCCGCATCGCGCACGGAGCACCACGGACGCGGGGCGTTGACGCCGTCTTGACGCCCCGCGCCCGCACCGCCCGGACGGCCACCGGCTAGGGTTCGGGACGATCACCACGGGGAGACCGGTGGTGGGCACGGGGGTTGTCGTGGGCCGCACGTCGTACGCGACGGCGTCGCACGCGAGGGAAGGAAGGACACCGCGGTGGCGGCATCGGCTGGCCCGGTACTGAGCCGGGAGGAGGTGGACCGCGCGCTCGCGCGCCTCGGCGCGGAGCGGGACGCGGTCGAGTCGGCGCTGCTCGCCCTGCAGGACCACCCGGGCCTGCGGCTGCTGGAGGGCGCCGGGCTGTCCGGCCGCACCCTGGAGCGCTGGTCGGTCGCCGGCAAGGGCCTGCCGCTGCTCTGGGCGCTGTTCGACCGCTACTCCGAGGCGCTCGCCTCGGCCCGCGCCGTCCGGGCCCGCAAGGCCAAGCCCGGCGGTCCCGAACTCGCCGAGCTGAGCGAGCTGCTGACCGGCGACGCGGTGACCGTCCCCGGCGGCGCGCTGCCGGACGGGCCGCAACTGCTGGGCGCGCCCGCCAAGCTGGTCGAGCGGATCAGCCTGGACGCGCTGATGGCCCGGATGAACTCCTGGTACGCCACCGTGCTGGAGGTGGTCAGCGCCGCCGACGCGGTCTGGTCGGCGCTGCCGGCCCGGATCGACCTGCTGCTCGCCGAACTGCACCGGGTGCAGACCCTGGCCGCCTCGCTCGGCGTGCGCACCGGCAGCCACCCGCTGGGCGACGACCTGACCGGGCTCGGACGCGACCTCACCGAGCTGCGCACCGAGGTCCGGGAGGACCCGCTGGCGCTGTGGCGCCCGGCCCGGGTGCCCGCCCAACGCGGCACCGTGCCCGACGGCGAGGCCTTCGCCTCGGCCGCCGGGGTGGTCGACACCGAGCGCTTCGACCGGGCCGGGCGGGCGCTGGACGGCGTCCGGCTGGAGCTGGAGAACCTGCTGCGGCTGCGCGACGACGCCGAGGAGCGCCTCCAGGGCGTCGGCGACCTGCTCCAGCGGGCCGACGCCACCCTGGCCGAGGCCCGCCGGGCCCGCGGCGAGGTGCTGGCGAAGATAGCGGCCAGCGACGTCCCCGCGGTGCCCGGCCCGGCCTCGGCGCTGCGCGAACGGATCGTCACCGCCCTGGACCTGCGCCAGGCCGGGCAGTGGGGCCGGCTGGCTCCGCTGCTGGACGCCCTGGAGGACGCCGCCGCCAAGGAGCTGGCCCGGGCCCGGCACTCGCTCACCGAGGTCACCCAGCCACTGGCCGTCCGGGCCGAACTGCGCGGCCGGCTGGACGCCTACAAGGCGATGGCGGCCCGGATGCGGGTCGCCGAGGACCCGGAAGTGATCGAACGGTACGAGAAGGCGCGCTGGCTGCTGTGGAGCGCGCCCTGCGACCTGCGGGCGGCGGCCACCGCGGTGGCCCGCTTCCAGCAGTCGCTGCGCCCGGCCCAGAGCGAGGCCGCGGAGGGCGCACCGGCACACGGGACGACCGGACAGACGCCGGTCGACGGACAGGTACAGGGGGGCTGAGGTTGATGGGCGAGACGTGCGTACGGCCGGGGTGCTCCGGCAGCGGCAGGATCGACGCGGACGGCTACTGCGACGAGTGCGGGCTGACCCCGGTGGGGGCCGCGGCGGTCGCCCCGGCGTCCTCGGGCGCGGCGGCCCCGCCGCCGACCGCCGCCGGTCCCGGCTCGCCCTGCCCGCGGGACTGCTCCGGCAGCATCGACGCGGACGGCTACTGCGACGAGTGCGGGCTCACCCCGCCCGGCGCGGACACCGGCATCACCCAGCCCCACGTGCCGTCCGCGCGGGTCGCCCCGGACTCCGCCCGCAGCGGCTCGATCCGCTCGCTGTCGGCCCGCACCGGCTCCTCCCGCTCGATGTCCGGCCGCTCCCGCTCGCACCGCTCGACCCGCACCGGCAGCAGCCGCTCGGTCTCGGTGCGCTCCACCCGGGGCAGCGTCAGCGCCGGCACCCGCAACCGGCTGGGCGCCGGGCTGGTCACCGTGCCGACCGTGGCGACGGCCGACCCGGCGCAGGCGGTGCTGGCCAACCCGGAGGTGCCCGAGCGCAAGCGGTACTGCTCCAAGTGCGAGGCCCCGGTGGGCCGGGAGAAGAACGGCCAGCCGGGCCGCCCGGACGGCTTCTGCACCAAGTGCGGCACGCCGTACTCCTTCACGCCCAAGCTGCGCCGCGGTGACCTGGTCGGCGGGCAGTACGAGGTGGTGGGCTGCCTGGCGCACGGCGGGCTCGGCTGGATCTACCTGGCCATAGACCGCCGGGTCAACGACAAGTGGGTCGTCCTCAAGGGCCTGTTGAACACCGGGGACGAGGACGCGCTCGCCGCGGCCGTCGCCGAGCGGCGCTTCCTGGCCGAGGTGGACCACCCGAACATCGTCCGGATCATCAACTTCGCCGAGCACCTGGACATCGGCTCCGGCTCCACCGACGGCTACATCGTCATGGAGTACGTCGGCGGCAAGTCGCTCAAGGACATCGCCAACGACCGCCGCACCCCGGACGGGCGGCGCGAGCCGCTGCCGGTGGAGGTGGCGATCGCGTACGCGCTGGAGGCGCTGCCCGCGCTCGGGTACCTGCACAGCCGGGGCCTGATCTACTGCGACTTCAAGATCGACAACGTGATCCAGAGCGGCGACGCGCTCAAGATCATCGACATGGGCGCGGTCTGCCGCCTCGACCACGACGGCGCGATCTACGGCACCGTCGGCTACCAGGCCCCGGAGATCGCCACCCACGGCCCCTCCCCCGCCTCCGACCTCTACACCGTGGCCCGCACCCTCGCGGTGCTCACCTTCGACTTCCAGGGCTACAGCACCACCTACCGCGAAACCCTGCCCGGGCCCGAGGACGTCGAGGTCTTCGCGAAGTACGAGTCGTACTACCGCTTCCTGGTCCGCGCCACCGACCCGGACCCGGCCCGCCGGTTCTCCTCCGCCGAGGAGATGGCCGACCAGCTCACCGGCGTGCTGCGGGAGATCCTGGCCCTCCAGGACGAGCGGCCCCGGCCCGCGCCGTCCACCCTGTTCGGCCCCGAACTGCGCGTCGTGGACACCGACTTGGTGCTGCCCACCGACCACCCCGGACAGCTCCGGGTGGCCGCCCTGTCCCCCTCCGCCGCCGCCCTGGCGCTGCCCGTCCCCCGGGTCGACCCGGGCGACCCCAACGCCGGCTTCCTCGCCACCCTGCTCGCCACCGACCCCGAGGAGGCGCTCGCCGCCCTCGGCGGCGCCCCCGCCGTCTCGGTCGAGAGCCGGCTGCGCGAACTGCGCGCCCTGCTCGAACTCGGCCGCCACGACACGGCCGTGAACGCGCTCGCCGCGCTGGAACAGGACCACCCGGACGACTGGCGGGTGGTCTGGTACCGCGGGCTGGTCGCCCTGGTCGCGGCCGCCGACGACTCCGGCACGCCCCGAGCACCGGGTCAGGAGCACCCGGAGGCGAGCGGGCGAATCACAGCCCTTCGAGCGGCTGCCGAGGCCTTCGACGCGGTCTACGACGCCTTCCCCGGCGAGGCCGCGCCCAAGCTCGCCCTCGCCATCTGCGCCGAACTGCTCGACGACGGCGGCGACGCGGCCGAGTTCTACCGGCTCGTCTGGACCACCGACCACTCCTACCTGAGCGCCGCCTTCGGCCTGGCCCGGGTCCGCCTCGCCGGGGACGACCGGCCCGGCGCCGTGCGGGTGCTGGAGTCCGTCCCGGCCACCTCCAGCCAGTACACCGCCGCCCGGATCGCCGCCGTCCGCGCCCGGCTGCGCGAACGGGCCGCCACCGAGCCGCTCGCCGCCGACCTCGCCGCCGGCTCCGACCAGCTGACCGCGCTGCGGCTGGACGACCGCCGCCGCGAGGAGCTCTCCGTGGAGGTGCTCGGCGCGGCCCTCGGCTGGGTCGGCGCCGGCTCGGCCGGTGCCCCGCAGGGCGCCGACCTGGTGGTACTGGGACGTCCCGCCGTCGAGCGGGAACTGCGCTTCGCCCTGGAACAGTCCTACCGGGTACTCGCCCGGTTGGCCGACCGGGCCGAGACCAGGATCGAGATGGTGGAACGGGCCAACCGGGCCCGCCCCAGGACGTGGGTGTAACCGATGCCGCAGCAGACCGAGTGCCCGAGCTGTTCCGAGCCGATGGACCGTGAGGACGCCTACTGCGGGCGCTGCGGGGCCGGCCGGGACGGTCGGGCGGCCCCGGGCGCGATGCCCGCCAGCTGGGCCGCCGCCCGTGGTGAGGCCGTCCCGCCGCAGCGCGGGCCGGTCTGCGTGCACTGCGGGCAGCCGCAGGTCACCGAGGACGGCTACTGCGAGGGCTGCGGCAGCGCCCAGCCGCGCCCGCGCGACCACATGGAGAAGGCCCTCGGGGGCGTCGCCGGGGTCAGCGACCGCGGCGTGCGCCACCACCGCAACGAGGACTCCTTCACCGTCGCCGCCACCTCGCTGCCCGGCGGGGAGCCCGTCGTGGTCGCCGTGGTGTGCGACGGCGTCTCCTCCTCCGACCGCCCCGACGAGGCTTCCGAGACCGCCGTCGACGCCGCCTCGGAGTCCCTGCTCACCTCCCTGGAGGCCGGACGGGACCCGGAGGAGGCGATGCGCGCGGCGATCGCCGACGCCGCCAAGGCCGTCGCCGACCTCGCCACCGACGGCGCCGGCCCGACCCGCCCCGACCTCAACGCACCCGCCTGCACCTACGTCAGCGCCATAGCGGCGGGCGGCCGGGTCACCATCGGCTGGGTGGGCGACACCCGGGCGTACTGGATCCCGGACGACCGCACCGGCGCCGAACCCTTCCGGCTCACCCAGGACGACTCCTGGGCGGCCCGGATGGTCGAGGCCGGGCTGATGGGCGAGGCCGAGGCCTACTCCGACCCGCGTGCCCACGCCATCACCGGCTGGCTCGGCGCCGACGCCGAGGAGGTCGTGCCGCACACCCTCGACTTCACCCCGCACGTCCCCGGAGTGCTGCTGATCTGCACCGACGGGCTGTGGAACTACGCCGAGGCGGCCACCGACCTGGCCTACTACGTCCGGCCGGACGCCCGCACCGAACCGCTCGCCACGGCGCAGACCCTGGTGAAGTTCGCGGTCGCGGCCGGCGGGCACGACAACATCACCGTCGCGGTGCTGCCGATCGAGCCGTCCGCCGCCGCGCTGGCGGAGATCGAGGAGACGCCCACCGCGCTGGACCTCAGGGTGATCACCCCGGCGGAGGCCCAGGCCGTCCGGACAGGCGCCCCGGCCGGTACCCCCACCGGTATCCCGGCCACTGCCCCCGGGGACGACGAGGACCACGACCCGACCCTGCCGGACCTCCCGGTGATCGGCTCCCCCGCCGCCCCGCTGCCCCCGGCCCCGCCGGTCCCGGCCACCGCGCCGCCCGCCCCGCCGGCCCCACCCGCACCCCCGGCCGTCCCGCCCGCACCGCCCGTGGCGCCGCCCGTCCCGCCGCAGCCGCCGCACCCGCCGACGGCCTGACCGGCCCGACGCGAACGGCCCGACGGCCCCCGTCCGCCGGACCGCCCCGAGACCCGATCGCATCCACCCCTGACCCGACGGGAGCCACCGCCCCATGGCAACACTGGCGAAGCCGAACCTGCCCAGGTTCGACGTGGAGATCTTCCAGAACGAGTACCTGGCCGACGGCGCCCGCGAGGTCAACGCCATCGTCACCGTCACCTCCACCGGCGGCGGCACGTCCGGCGGCCGTCCGCTCGGGATCGCCGACGCCGGCCGGCCGGGCGGCGACGCCAATGCCGCCGTGGTGATCCTGGTCGACTGCTCGGGCTCGATGGACTACCCCAAGACCAAGATCAACGGCGCCCGCGAGGCCACCGCCGCCGCCATCGACGCCCTGCGCGACGGCACCGCCTTCGCGGTGGTGGCCGGCACCCACGAGGCCCGCGACATCTACCCCGGCGACGGCACCCTGGCGACCGCCTCGGCGAGCACCCGGGAGCAGGCCAAGGAGTCGCTGCGCCGCCTCACCGCGGCCGGCGGCACCGCGATGGGCACCTGGCTGGCCAAGGCCGACAAGCTCTTCCTCACCCGCCGCGACATCGCCATCCGGCACGCCATCCTGCTCACCGACGGCAACAACGAGCACGAGTCGGCGGAGGACCTCGCCCGCAACATCGAGCGGGTCACCGGCCACTTCACCGCCGACTGCCGCGGCGTCGGCACCGACTGGCGGATCGACGAGCTGCGCAAGATCTCCTCCGCGCTGCTCGGCACCACCGACATCGTCGCCGAGCCCTCCGGCCTGGCCGAGGACTTCCGCTCGATGATGACCGGCGCGATGGGCAAGCAGGTCGCCGACGTCGCCCTGCGGATCTGGACCCCGGCCAACGCCGCGGTCAAGTTCGTCAAGCAGGTCGCCCCCGCGGTCGAGGACCTCACCGGCCGCCGCACCGAGTCCGGCCCCCGGGCCGGCGACTACCCGACCGGCTCCTGGGGCGACGAGAGCCGCGACTACCACGTCTGCGTCGAGGTCCCGGCCGCCTCGGTCGGCAACGAGATGCTCGCCGCCCGGATCAGCCTGGTGCTGCCCCCGCAGGTCGGCGGCGGCACCCCCGAGGTGCTCGGCCAGGGCCTGGTCAAGGCCGTCTGGACGGACGACCTGGCCTCCTCCACCCGGATCAGCCCGCAGGTCGCCCATTACACCGGGCAGGCCGAACTCGCCTCCTCCATCCAGGAGGGCCTGGAGGCCCACCGCGCCGGGGACGTCGACACCGCCACCGCCAAGCTGGGCGCCGCCGTCCGGATCGCCCACGCGACCGGCAACGACGGCACCTTCAAGCTGCTGCAGAAGGTGGTGGACGTGGTGGACCCGAAGGAGGGTACGGTTCGGTTCCGTAAGAACGTGAGCGAGGCCGACTCGATGACCCTTGAGACCCGGTCGACCAAGACGGTACGTGTGAAGAAGTGACCGCTGAAAACGTGATCGGGCCGGCCGCCCGGCGCCACGCCGCACCGCACCGGCCCGAAACGAGGGGGACCTGATGCCGATCTGCCCGAGGGGCCACGAGTCGCAGGCCGAGGACTGGTGCGACTTCTGCGGCTTCCCGATGACTCCACCGGTCCCGGCACCCGGCGCCCACGGGGGGTACCCGGGCACGCCCGGGGCCGACCCCGCGCCCGGCGCACCCGCCGGGTACCCGCAGCACGGCGGTGCCGCCTTCGGCGCGCAGCCCGGGCCGCCGACCCACCCGGGGGCCGTCCCACCGCCTCCGCCCGGAGCGTTCCCCCCGCCCGGCGGCTACCCGCCGCCCGGGGCGCCGCACGGCCTCACCGAGGGCCTGGCCGTCTGCCCGATCTGCCGCAGCCCGCAGACCGGCCGGTTCTGCGAGGAGTGCGGCTACGACTACGAGCTGTCCACCCCCTCGCGCCGCCAGGTGCCGGCCGGCGGCGGCGCCGCGCCCGCGCCCGGCCCGGCCCAGCCCCCGCCGCTGAACATCCCGGCGGCCTACGGCGGCCCGGCGCAGCCGCCGCAGGCCCCGCCCGGTCCGCCCGGGGCGCCGCAGCCCCACCACCCGCAGCAGCCGCAGCAGCCGCAGCAGCCGGGGTACCCGCAGCAGCCGGAGTACCCCCACACCTACGGCTACCCGCCGCCGGAGGGCGCCTTCCCGGAGGCCCCGGTCCGCGAGGACTCCGGCCCGGTGTACGCCCAGCCGGCCGGCCCCGGCCCGAACAACCGGGGCGGCGACTTCGGCACCTCCTTCCACCTGGCCCCGCCGCAGCCCCAGCCGGGTGCCCAGCCGGAGGGCGTCCCGGCCGAGCCGGTCCGGGCCAACTGGATCGCGGTGGTCTCGGCCGACCGCGACTACTTCACCGACATGATGGCCCGCAGCGGCCCCGAGGCGGCCGGCCTGTTCTTCCCGCCGTACTGCCCCGAGCGCCGCATCCCGCTGACCGGCCGCGGCCAGCTGCGGATCGGCCGGCGTAGCCAGCACCGGGGCACCGTCCCGGAGATCGACCTGTCGGTGCCGCCGGAGGATCCGGGCGCCTCGCACCAGCACGCGCTGCTCGCCGAACAGGCGGACGGCAGCTGGGTCCTGGTCGACCAGGACTCGACCAACGGAACCACCGTGAACGGCGGCGCGGACCCGATCTCCCCGCACACCGCCGTACCGCTGAACGACGGCGACCGGATCCACATCGGCGCCTGGACCACCATCACGATGCACCGCGCCTGAACCGCTTCTGATCGCGCGTCAGCGACAACTCCGGCCGGGCCGGGCGGAATTCGGATATTCCGCCCGGCCCGGCTTTCCGTGACTTCCTCAGGGATTCCACAAATCCCCGTCGCCGACATGCACAAGACGCTCCGAAACCCCTATTCTCTGGCCTCATGACTGCTGCAATATCCGCCGACGGCATCCGTCAGCGGTACGGGGATGTGCAGGCCGTCGACGGGGTTTCGCTCACCGTCGAGGCCGGCGAGTTCTACGGGATCCTGGGCCCGAACGGCGCCGGGAAGACCACCACCATGGAGATCCTGGAAGGCGTCCGGAAGCCCGACGAGGGCCGGGTCGAGCTGCTGGGGATGGCGCCCTGGCCGCGCAATCCGAAACTGCTGCCGCGGATCGGCGTGCAGTTCCAGGCCTCCGCCTTCTTCCGGAAACTGACCGCCCGGGAGACCATCCGCACCTTCGCGTCGTTCTACGGGGTCGGCCCCAAGCGGGCCGACGCGATGCTGGAGCGGGTCGGCCTCGCCGACAAGACCGAGACCCTCACCGACCAGATGTCCGGCGGCCAGGCCCAGCGCCTGTCGATCGCCTGCGCACTGGCCCACGACCCGGAGCTCGTCTTCCTGGACGAGCCCACCACCGGCCTCGACCCGCAGGCCCGCCGCAACCTCTGGGACCTGCTGCGGGACATCAACGCCGAGGGCCGCACCGTCGTCCTGACCACCCACTACCTGGACGAGGCCGAGGTCCTCTGCGACCGGGTCTCGATCATGGACCACGGCAGGATCCTCCACACCGGCGCCCCGGCGGCACTGATCCGCGAGATCGACGACACCGTCCGGATCAGCGTGGCCTCCGGCCAGCTGCCGCTGGAGCGGGCCCGCGAACTGCTGGCCGCCGCCGGCGCCGACGTCGCCACCCTGGAGGACGACACCGTCTCGCTCTCCGTCTCCACCCGCCTGCCCGCCCCGGTCCTCAGCGTCCTCGCCGAGCAGAACGCGCTGCGCGGCCTCGAAGTGCGCGGCGCCACCCTGGAGGACGTCTTCCTCCAGCTGACCGGACGGGAGTTCCGCGCATGACCGTCACCACCTCCTCCGAGCCGCAGGCCCCCGCACCGCGCGGTGGTTCGGCCGGCGCCGCCGAGGGGCGGGAGCGGGTCAGCGCCTTCTGGAGCCTGTCCCGCGCGATGCTGCTCGGCATGAAGCGCGACCGCACCGCGACCTTCTTCATCCTGCTGTTCCCGCTGGTCTTCCTGGTCTTCTTCGGCTCCGTGACCAAGGGCTCCGGCAGCCCGCACGCCAAGGTCGCCCAGGTCGGCGCGGTGAAGCTGTTCGACTCGATCCAGGGCGACCAGCGGGCCGGCCTGGACAAGGTCCTCACCATCACCAGGACCGACGACGAGGCCGGCACGCTGGAGAAGGTCCGCAAGGGCGACTTCGACGCGATGATCAAGCAGGGCCCGGACGGCACGGTGGAGCTGCGCTACACCGCCGCCGACCAGGTCAGGGCCGGCGCGCTCCAGGGCATCCTCAACTCGGTCGTCCAGGAGGCCAACCAGCAGGCCACCCACCAGCCGGCCGCCTACGTGCTGGACTCCCAGCAGGTCGAGGACAAGTCGCTCAAGCCGATCCAGTTCCTCACCCCGGGCCTGCTCGGCTGGGCCGTCGCCACCGGCGCGGTCTTCGGCGCCGCGCTGACCCTGGTCAACTGGCGCAGGTCCAAGGTGCTGCGCCGGCTGCGGCTGGCGCCGATCAGCGCCGGCACGGTGGTCAGCTCCCGGATCCTGGTCTCGCTGCTCACCGCGTTCCTGCAGACCAGCGTCTTCCTGGTGGTCGCCACCAGCTTCTTCGGGCTCAAGCTCACCGGCAACTGGTGGCTGGTCCTCCCGCTGGTGGCCTGTGCGACGCTCGCCTTCATGTCGATCGGCCTGCTGGCCGGTTCGGTCGCCAAGACCGAGGAGGCGGCCAACGGCATCTCGCAGATCATCGTGCTGCCGATGTCGTTCCTGTCCGGCTCGTTCTTCCCGATGGACGGCGCCCCCGGCTGGCTGCAGACCGTCTCCAAGGTCATGCCGCTGCACTACCTGGTCGACACCGCCCAGACCGTGCTGACCCGCGGCGGCGGCATCACCGACGCCCTGCCGACCATGGGCGGGCTGCTGCTCTTCGCCGCCGTGCTGACCGGCATCGCCTGGAAGCTGTTCAAGTGGGAAGACGCCTGATCCTCCCCTCCTGACACCTCCGGCCCGACGGGGTCGTACGCCATTGGTCCCGGTGTACGACCCCGTCGGCGTCTGCGACCATGGTCGGGTGACAGAGATCGGGCGAGGCACGTTCAGCGAGGAGACCTTCTTCGAGCAGGTCGGCGGTGAGCCGACCTTCCGGCTGCTGACCCGCCGCTTCTACGAGGGCATCGCCCAGGACGAGTTGCTGCGACCGATGTACCCCGAGGAGGACCTCGGCCCGGCCGAGGAGCGGATGGCGCTGTTCCTCATGCAGTACTGGGGCGGCCCGCGCACCTACAGCGAGCAGCGCGGCCACCCCCGGCTGCGGATGCGGCACGCCCCGTTCAAGGTCGACAAGGCCGCGCACGACGCCTGGCTCACCCACATGCGCGCCGCCGTGGCCGGCCTGGAGCTGCCCGCCGAGCACGAGCGGCAGCTGCTTGACTACCTGACCTACGCCGCCGCCTCGATGATCAACACCCCGGGCTGAGCGGGCGGTTCACCGCAGCGCGCCGAACGGGCGGTTCACCGCAGCTGGCTGAGCTCGCGGTTCACCGCAGGGGGCTGAGCCCCAGCCCCGCGCCCGGCGCGGCCGCCGTCCGCACCACCACCGAACCCGCCGGGGCGCTCAGCCGCAGCCAGCCGCCCGCCCGGTGCACCGAGAGCGGGGCCCCGGGCTTCAGGAAGCCGATCACGTACGCGGCGTGCACCGCGCGCAGCGGCAACTCCGGCAGCACGCCGACCGGCCGGGACCAGATCTCGTCCGCCAGCCGGTCCAGCACCGCGCGGCTGCGGTGGTGCTCCGGGACGGCCTCGGTGCGCTCCCGGAACTCCCGCACCCCGGCCATCAGTTCGGGGTACACCTCGGCCACCGGCGGGGCCCCGACCGGTCGCCAGCCGGCCCGCGGCGGCAGCAGCCCGGCCCAGGCCGGACCGGTCACCGGCGCGGGCAGCGCGACGGCGCCCGCCTCGGCGTCCACGCCGTCCAGCAGCTGGCCCGCCGAGACGGTCAGGTCCACCGGCTCGTCCAGGCCGCTCAGCCGGGCCGTACGGATCGCCAGCGCGCCGGAACCGCCCAGCGGCAGCCGCCCGAAGACCGCCAGCACGCCGTCCGCCCCGGCCGGGTCGACCGCCTGCAGCCGCACGGCCGCCGCCCGGTCGAAGCGCAGCAGGCGCAGCAGGAAGGCGGAGAGGTCGGTGGCCTCACCGGTGTCGGTCAGGGCGAGGCGGGCGGTGACGGTCAACGCGGCTCAGCTCGAATCGGTTCGGGGATCCTGGTGCTCGGGGATCCGGGCACTCAAGGTCCGGGGACTTTCAGACTGCCGCGCCGACCGGGGCCTCGTCCATGAAACGGGAGAGGAACTCCCGCTCCACCGGCGAGATCCGGCGCGGCCGGCCCTCGGCCAGGTCGTACGGCACGACCACGGTGGAGGCGCGGACGTACACCGTCTCGGAGCCGTCCTCGTGGACGTCCTTGATGTCGTAGGAGACGGTCAGCGAGGCGCTGCCGATGCGCGTCACCCGGGTCTCGACGGTGACCGGCTCCGGCCGGTGCACCAGCGGACGCTTGTAGTCGATCTCGTGGCGGGCCACCACCGAACCGCCCGCGAACTCCCCGGCGCCGGCCTCGGCGGCCTGGGTGAACATGAAGTCGATCCGGGCCTCCTCCAGGTAGCGCAGGAAGACCACGTTGTTGACGTGCCCGAAGGCGTCCATGTCGGACCAGCGCAGCGGGCAGGCGTAGATGTGGCGAGCCACGGGTGTTCTCCTCGGTGTCCGGTCGCCCGCCGCCGAACCTCGGCGACGGGCCGCGGCCCGGCAGGCCGCCCCGGGGGGCAGTCTGCCGGGCCGTTGTGACAGCTGGGTGTCAGCCTCGGGTCAGCTTCTTGTACGTGGCCCGGTGCGGACGGGCGGCGTCGGCGCCCAGTCGCTCGATCTTGTTCTTCTCGTACGACTCGAAGTTGCCCTCGAACCAGAACCACTTGCTCTCGCCCTCGTAGGCGAGGATGTGGGTGGCCACTCGGTCCAGGAACCAGCGGTCGTGGGAGATGACCACGGCGCAGCCGGGGAACTCCAGCAGGGCGTTCTCCAGCGAGGAGAGCGTCTCGACGTCGAGGTCGTTGGTGGGCTCGTCGAGGAGCAGCAGGTTGCCGCCCTGCTTGAGGGTGAGCGCCAGGTTCAGCCGGTTGCGCTCACCACCGGAGAGCACGCCGGCCGGCTTCTGCTGGTCCGGGCCCTTGAAGCCGAACGCCGACACGTAGGCGCGGGACGGCATCTCGACCTGGCCGACGTTGATCCAGTCCATACCGTCGGAGACGACCTCCCAGAGGGTCTTCTTCGGGTCGATGTTGGAGCGGGTCTGGTCGACGTAGCTGATCTTGACGGTCTCGCCGACCTTGACCGTGCCGCTGTCCGGGGTCTCCAGGTCCTGGAGCATCTTGAACAGGGTGGTCTTGCCGGCGCCGTTCGGGCCGATGATGCCGACGATGCCGTTGCGCGGCAGGGTGAAGCTCAGGTCGTCGATCAGGATCTTCTCGCCGAAGGCCTTGTTGAGGTTCTCGACCTCGATGACGACGCTGCCCAGGCGCGGGCCCGGCGGGATCTGGATCTCCTCGAAGTCCAGCTTCCGCATCTTGTCGGCCTCGGCCGCCATCTCCTCGTAACGGGCGAGGCGGGCCTTGGACTTGGCCTGACGGCCCTTGGCGTTGGAGCGGACCCACTCCAGCTCTTCCTTGAGCCGCTTGGCGCGCTTGGCGTCCTTCTGGCCCTCGACCTTGAGACGGGACTGCTTGGTCTCCAGGTAGGTGGAGTAGTTGCCCTCGTACGGGTAGGCGCGGCCGCGGTCGAGCTCCAGGATCCACTCGGCCACGTTGTCCAGGAAGTACCGGTCGTGGGTGACGGCCACGACGGTGCCCTTGTACTTCTCCAGGTGCTGCTCCAGCCAGTTCACCGACTCGGCGTCCAGGTGGTTGGTGGGCTCGTCGAGCAGCAGCAGGTCGGGGGCCTCCAGCAGCAGCTTGCAGAGCGCGACGCGGCGCTTCTCGCCACCGGAGAGCTTGGTGACCGCCCAGTCGCCGGGCGGGCAGCCCAGGGCGTCCATGGCCTGCTCCAGCTGGGCGTCCAGGTCCCAGGCCTCGGCGTGGTCCAGCTCCTCCTGGAGCTTGCCCATCTCGTCGAGCAGCGCGTCCGAGTAGTCGGTCGCCATCAGCTCGGCGATCTCGTTGAAGCGGTCGAGCTTGCCCTTGATCTCCTTGACGCCGTCCTGGACGTTCTCCAGGACCGTCTTGGTCTCGTCGAGCGGCGGCTCCTGGAGCAGCATGCCGACGGTGAAGCCGGGCGAGAGGAAGGCGTCGCCGTTGGAGGGCTGCTCCAGGCCGGCCATCATCTTCAGCACGGTGGACTTACCGGCACCGTTGGGGCCAACGACGCCGATCTTCGCTCCGGGGAGGAAGCTGAGCGTCACGTCGTCAAGGATGACCTTGTCTCCGTGAGCCTTGCGCACCTTGCGCATCGTGTAGATGTATTCCGCCACGTGAGATCGCTCCGGCGTCGTCGGGAGTATTCGTCTTGCAGCGTTCCATTGTGCCGCACCGGCCGGGAGCCCCGAACCGCCCGGGTGACCCCACCGGGGTATCCGGCCCCTCCCCCGTACGGCGATCGCCCCCGAGCTCCCCGCGCCGGGTCCTTTTCACCCCTCCGCCGGGACGCTCAGCCGGGACGCTCAGCGGGACATGCGGACCGGACATGCGGACGGCCCGGCCCCCGCAGGTGCGGGAAACCGGGCCGGTTCGACTGCTCAGGCCCTCAGGAGGTCATCGCCTCCCGTGACCCGCTCAGGCGGTTCAGGCGGTGGTGCGACCGTGACGGCCACGGCGGCGCAGGACGAAGACCGCGGCGCCACCGGCCACGACCAGGCCACCGGCGACGGCGGCGAGGATCGGGGTGGAGTCATTGGCACCGGTCTGGGCCAGGCCACCGGTGCCCGGGGCGGCGCTGGTGGTGGACGGAGCCGGCTGGGCGCCACCGGCGCTCGGGGTGCCCGAGGGGGTGGCGGTACCGGTGCTGGTGCCGGCCGGGGTGGTCGGGGCGGAGGACGGGTTGCCGGTGCCGGTCTTGCAGTCCAGGACGCCCTGGAAGTCGCGGCTGTAGCCGTTCGGGCCGGTGACGGTGATCTTGTAAGCGGTCTTCTCGGCGACCGGGACGAGCACGCTCTCGGTCTTGCCCGGCTGGACGGTCAGCGACTGCTTGCCGACCGTGACGGTGCCGGCTTCGTCACCACCGTTGGTGACGGAGACCCGCACGCCGTTGTTGGCGCACTCGACCTTGGCGGTGCTGTCGATCAGCGCGCCCTTGCCCTGCTTCCAGGTGGCCTTGGCGGCGGCGGAGACGCTGACCTTGCTGGAGCCGGCCAGGATCATGGTCTGGCTGTGGTCCGTGGCGGTGTAGCCCTTGCTCAGGAACACGCGGCCACTGGGCACCTCGGTGGAGACGTCGGCCTTGAGGGCGAGCGAGCCGTCCGGGGTGCCGGCCGGGACGTCCAGGAACAGTTGGGTGTCCTTGGCGATCGGCCCGGTCAGGGTGGCGCCGACCGGCTTGCCGTCCTTGTCCACCAGCTTGGCCTTGTCGGCGGCGTCGCCGGTGACCGCGAGCTTCACCGCGCTGGCGCTGGAGTTGAGGACGAACGGGCCGAGCTTGCTGCCGGACTTGCCTGACACCGAGTCCGGGGTGAGGCTCAGCGACGGCTTGGGCTCGGCGGCGATGCCCTTGTTGGCGCCACTGACCAGGTAGTCGCGCAGCTTGGTGGCCGCCTCGCTGTGCGGGGTGGCGTTCTTGCCGTCCGAGAACTTCCAGATCGCGGCCTGGGTGCCGGCCGCGGCGTCCTCGGCCGTCAGGCCCGGGATCTTGAGGGAGGCGGCGAGCGAGCTCTCCGACACCTTCGGGTAGGAGTTCTCCAGGATCCAGCGGATCTTGGAGGCGGGCTCCGCGCGCTTCGGGTCGCCGAGGGAGCTGCTCGACCAGTCCGACTCCTGGTACTGGATCTTCTTCCTGATGTCCACCGGGAAGCCGAAGTCGATGCAGTAGGTCTTCAGCTCGCCGTCGGCGGTCTTGAGCGTGAACAGACCGGCGTCGTAGGTGTCGCCGTCGACGTCGACCTTCTCGCCGAAGATCGAGTTCTGGACGACCGCGGACACACCCGACGCCGGAGTGTCGGCCGCAGCCGCCGCACCGGCCGCGAACAGGCCTCCGCCCAGCGCAACGCTGGTCGTGAGCATGACAGTGGCTATGCGGGACAGACCCCGCCCCTGCCTCTTGAACATCTGGGATCCCTCCGGAGCGGGCCGCGCCGATTGGGCAGCCCGCCGACTTGCCGTGCCGCGCGTGCCCCCTGTGGCACTGCTGCGGGGTGTGAACCAACCGAATCCTATTGAGCCTCAGGGGCCTCGAAACCCCCATGCGAAATCAGGACGATTCCGTATCTGGATCGTTATCAACCCCCTCAGGTTCCACACAAGCTGACGCTCCGCCAGAATCGGTCCCCGACTTTCCGTTATCCCGACGAGATTGCGCGTGCGGGCGCAACGACTGTCTCGATCAACATATTTGTCGACAGGGAAGGGTCACCGCCCCGTCAGCTCGACATCGCCCGGTCTTCACCTCCCCGTTCCCCCTCGGACACTCCCTCCTGCTGCTCCGTCACCGCTCCGGCCCCCGGGGGCAACTCGGGCAAACGGGGCGCCGCGGCCACCGCCGAGGCCCGGCGCGACTCCAGTGCGCTGACGATCCACCCGGGCACCGGCTCGTTCGCGGCCTCCGCGCCGGCCGCCCCCACCGGGCCCGGCGGCTGCCCGCGCACACCCGCCGCCCAGCGGAACGCCGAGGTGCCGCGGGTGAGATCGTGCCCGACCGACCGGGCGTCGATCTCGGCCCGACTGCGTTTCGCCTCCCCGTCCCGCCACTCCCGGACCCGCAGCCGGCCCGTCACCAGCACCGGATCGCCCTTGGCCAGCGAGCCGATCAGGTTCACCGCGAGCGCCCGCCAGGCCGTCACCCTCAGCCACTGCGTCTCGCCGTCCACCCAGCAGGCCCGCTCGCGGTCGTACCGCCGCTCGGTGCAGCCGAGCTGGAAGTTCGCCATCGGCACCCCACCGCTGGTTTCCCCGTAGCTCACCTCGGTCCCGACATTGCCGAGCACCGTCACATGCATCTCGTTCACAGCACACTCTCCGTTCTCGCCGACGCACCGTACGGAATCGAGCGGTGCGAGTTGAGAGTGCGCCCCGGAAGAAATCCCGGCCATCGGGTTCCGAAATCCTGTGGACAACTCCTAGGCCGATCGGCAGGGTGAAAAACGGTAGTCACTCACAGGGGTGAATTTCGGCCTTCGTACACCGCCGGGCCGCCCTCTCTTCGCGCTCATGACAACAAACCGGCTGATCGCAGCCGCCCCCGGAGCGCGCCGGATGAGCCGCCGGCGGCCGTCCGCCCACGTCATCCGACCGGAGCAAGCCGAATAGGAACCCCCACCCGTGCCGACGGCGCGACATTCTCCGTGTCGAATCCATAACGGGTGGGGAGGCAGCCCCGTAACGAGTGCACAACGTCCGGCCCGGAACTGTCCCAGACCGCTGCACGCACGGTCTTCACCTGCGATTATCGGACCGCTCCACCGAACCGACACACCAACGACGGTGTCGTCACACCCGGCCGAGGATCTGAACACCCTTATCCTGTCCCCGACAGGGCGAGGGCCTGCCAACCCCCACCCCCACCCTCCGGCACGGGGCCGGACTACGCGCGTCCCCAACGCTCGTCGCCCGATCCCGGCCACGGTCACGCCCGCCAGGGCGCCGTCCGTCCCGCCCCCATAGCTCAGCGGATAGAGCACCCGCCTTCTAAGCGGTAGGTCGCAGGTTCGAATCCTGCTGGGGGCACCAACCCACAATTCCCGCAGGCCATCGCGCATGCGAACACTTTCCGTGGCCGCACCGGACCTCCGGGTAATCCGGCACCCACCGCACATAACCCGTGACAATGCGTGTCATGACCGCCACGAAAGCCGGCCGGGCGGGACACCGGAATTCCGGGCGAATCCCCCACCCCTGAACGAAACAACCCGCCCCGGCCGGTCAGGCGGCGAAATCCGACAAAAGCCGGACAGAAGCGCCCGGTACGCGTCCGGGCGCATCGGGGCGCCTCATCGGGGCACCGCGGGAGACTGTGCCGCCAGCCCCGCCAGATAGCCGTCGAGCAGTGCGATCTGCCGCTCCGCGGGAAACTCCGCCGGGGCGAACAGCGACTGCACCACCAGCCCCAGCACGAAGGCCTGCGCCGCCGCCGCGAGCCCGGCGGGATCGGCCCCGGCCGGGAGCTCGCCGAGCCGCTGGGCGTCCGTCACGTGCGCAGTGAGCGCCACCCGCGAGCGGGCGTAGCGCCCCGCGTGCGCGGCCGCCAGCTCCGGGTCCGCGAGGGCGACGTCCCAGGAGCTGACCCAGATCCGGTTGCCGGACTCGGTCGCCTCGTCCAGCGGCAGCACGTCGAGCAGCGCGGCCCGCAGCCGGGCCAGCCCGGCGGGCGGCGGCGGGGCGCCGTCGGCGGGGGCCATCCGCCGGGGCCGGGCGGCGGAGCGGCGGTCGAGCTCCTCCAGGGCGTGGCTCAGCAGCGCCCGCTTGTTCGGGAAGTAGTGCGTCAACAAACCGGTGGAGGCGCCCAGTTCGGCGGCCACCGCGCGCAGGGTGAGCCCTTCGAAGCCCTTGCTGGAGAGCACCCGCCACACCCCCTCGGAGACTTCCGAGCGGCGGGCGTCATGGTCTCCACGGGCTGGCGTCATGGGGGCTATCGTACATACCAAACGTTTGTTATGAATGACCCTGACCGCTCCGGCACCACCTCCGAAAGGCCCGCCCGTGTTTTCCGTCCCGCTCGCCGAGAACGCCGAACTGCGCCCGCTGGAGCCCTGGCAGGCCCCCGAGTTCCTGGCCCACATCGACCGCGGCCGCGCCCACATCGATCCGTGGATCCCGTGGGCCTCCTTCTCCACCGACCTGGACTCGGCCCGCGCCACCCTGCAGCGCTACGCCGACCGCCAGAACACCGACTCCGGCCGGATCTACGGCATCTGGCGGGACGGCACGCTGGTCGGCGGCGTGATGTTCGTGCACTTCGACGCCAAGAGCGGCACCTGCGAGGTCGGTGCGTGGACCGAACCGGCCGGCGAGGGCGGCGGGCTGATCACCGCCGGCGTCCGGGTTCTGCTCGAGTACGCCTTCACCACCCGGGGCCTGCACCGCGCCGAGTGGTGGTGCTCGGCCACCAACGCCCGCAGCCGGGCGGTGGCGGAGCGGGTCGGCATGCGCCGGGACGGCGTGCTGCGCGAGTGGTACCTGCACAACGGCGTCCGCCACGACAAGGAGATCTGGGCGATCCTGGCCCGGGAGTGGGCTGCCGCCCGGGGCTGACGGCCCGCAGGAAGGCCGTCGGGACCGGACGCGACGGATCCAGGGCGCGACGGAGCGGGGCGTGACGGACCAGGATGCGACGGAGCGGGGCCCGGTGGACACCCCATCGTCCACCGGGCCCCGCTCCGTCGAACTCCCCCGCCGATCCCGCCGACCCCGCTCAGGCCGCCGGCGCCGGCTCCTCCGCCCCCGCCGCCGACTCCGAAGGCTCCACCGAACGCAGCCGCAGGGCCAGCAGCAGCACCAGCACCATCACCCCGCCCGCCGACAGGAAGACCACGTCCACGGCGTCCGTGAAGCTCCGCACCGCGTGCTCCCGGGCCGCGCCGGTCAGCGTCCGCACCACGCCCAGCGACCGCCCGGGCTCGCCGGCCTCGAACACCCGGGCCAGAACGGTGCCGAGGAGCGCCGCGCCGAGCGCGTTGCCGAGGGTCTGGAAGAACCGGATTCCCGTGGTGGCGACGCCGAGTTGGTGGCGCGGGGCGGTGTCCTGCACCAGGGTGATCAGCTGCCCGATCAGCTGCCCGAACCCGGCGCCCAGCAGGGCGAGTTCGGCGCCCACCTGCCAGAGCGGGGTGTCCGGGCCGCTGAGTCCGAGCAGCGCCAGGGCGAGCACCGAGCAGCCCGCGCCGGCGATCAGGAAGGTGCGCGGCCGGTGGCCGCGGGCGATCAGCCGGGTGGCCAGCAGGCCGACCCCGGTCATCCCGGCGGCCATCGGCATCAGGTAGAGGCTGGCCGTGGTCGGGGCGACCCCCCGGGCGATCTGCAGGTAGATCATCACGTAGACGATCGCGCCCATCATGCCCATCCCGACCAGGCCCTGGATGGCGAAACCGATCCGCACCACCGGAATCCGGAACAGCGAGAGCGGCAGCACCGGCTCGGCGGCGGTGGCCTGGCGCCACAGGAAGAGCCCGAGCGCGGCCAGGGTGGCGGCGGAGAGCCCGAGGATCACCGGGGAGGTCCAGCCGTAGTCCTTGCCGCCCCACTCGGTGACCAGCAGCAGCCCGGTGGCGAAGGCCGCGGCCAGGGTGGCGCCGAGGAAGTCCAGACCGCGCCGGCCGAGGGTGCGCGGCAGCTTGATCACCAGGGCGACGCCGACCAGGACGAGCAGGCCCAGCGGCAGGTTGATGTAGAAGATCCAGCGCCAGCCGAGGTGGTCGGTGAACAGCGCGCCGATCAGCGGGCCGATCGCCATGCCGAGCCCGGCGACGATCCCGCCCACTGCGCCGCCCTTGCCACGGCCGCGCTCCTGCGGGTCCTGGAGCTGGGCCATCACCACCATGGTCACGCTCATCAGCCCGCCGCCGCCGATGCCCTGGACGGCCCGGAAGGCGATCAGCTCGCCCATCGACTGCGCGGCGCCGCACAGTGCCGAGCCGAACAGGAAGGTGCCCACCGCGCCGAGCAGCACCCGCTTGGCGCCGTAGACGTCGCAGAGCTTGCCGTAGAGCGGGAGCAGTGCGGTGGCGGCCAGCGAGAAGGCGCTGACCAGCCAGGGCAGCCGGTCGATGCCGTGCACCGGGTCGAGGTCGCGGACGATCGGCACGGTGGCCGCCGAGACGATGTTGGAGTCGAGCACGGCCAGCACGATCGTCACCAGGCAGAGCAGCATGCCGAATTGGCGCTGGGCGGTGGTCATCAGGCCGGATCCGGCCCGGTCGGGCAAGGCCTGGTCGGACGAGGTCCGGCCCGGCGAGGCCTGGCGCTGCGTCGTCCGGCCCGGCGAGGTCTGGTCGGACACGGCCTGGTCGGGCGCGGTCCTGGCGGCGGATGCCATAGGGAAGTCCCCCCGGAGTCAGTGGAGTCGGCCCCGACCGGTGCGGTCCGGCGGGCTCGTCACCACCATGTCAGGACTTTTGGACCGGGTCAATTCTTCATCCGCGCCAATCTTTCTTCCCGGTCAACCTTTGATCCTGGTACAGTCTTCTCATGGCGACCCACCACGGCTTGGACCTCGGCCCCGACCGCGACCTCGACGCACTTCCGCTGCGCGAGCGCAAGAAGATCCAGACCGGCATCCGGATCTTCCGCACGGCCATCGGCCTGTTCGCCGAACGGGGCTTCGACCAGGTCTCGGTGGCCCAGATCGCGGCCGCCGCGGACGTCTCCAAGATGACCGTCTTCAACTACTTCCCGACCAAGGAAGACCTGGTCATGGGCCCGATGGAGCAGCACCTCGACGAGCCTGCCCGGGTGGTGCGCGAACGTGCCCCGGGCACCTCGGCGGTCGCGGCGCTGCGCGAGCACTTCCTGGCCGCGCTGGAGCGGCGGGACCCCGCCACCGGCCTGAACGACGACCGGGTGGTGCTGGACGTGATCCGGCTCGTCCACGACACCCCGGCGCTGGCCCTGCGGGCCACCGCGGCCTTCGACCCCCGCGCGCGAACCCTGCTGGCCGCCGAGCTGCTCGCCCAGGACCCGGCCCACGACGAGCTGCTCGCCCGGGTCGCCGCGGCCCAGCTGCTCGCCGTCCGGCTGACCCTGATCGGCGACAACCACCGCCGGATGCTCAGCGGCGAACGCGCCGAGGACGCCCTGCCCGCCGCCCTCGAGGCGGCCCGCCGGGCCTTCGCCTCGGTCGAACACGGGCTCGGGGCGTACTGCGCCGGCCCGGCCTGAGAGAGTGGCCGCACCACGCCGACCGGAGGTGCGCATGGACCAGCCGCTGCTCACGCGGGACCGCTCCGCCCTGCCCGCCCAGGCCGAGGGCCTGAACGCCTACGTGGGCGAGGACGGCGTCGCCGTCCTGGAGTTCGCCCGCCCGCACCGGCGCAACGCGGTGACCCTCGCGATCTGGCAGGCGCTGCCCGAGGTCCTGGAGCAGCTCGCCGAGCAGCCGGGCGTGCGCGTCCTGCTGCTGACCGGCGCCGGGAACACCTTCAGCGCGGGTGCGGACATCACCGAACTCGCCGAGGTGTACGGCGATCCGCGGCGCGCGGACGCCTACCACGCGGTCAACGTGGCCGCCGAGGAGGCGCTCGCGGCGTTCCCCCACCCGACCCTCGCGGTGGTGCACGGCGCCTGCGTGGGCGGTGGCTGCCAGCTGGCCGTCGCCTGTGACCTGCGCTTCGTCTCCGAGGACGCCCGGCTGGGGATCACCCCGGCCAAGCTCGGCGTGGTCTACCCGGCGGTGCCGACCCTGCGGCTGGCCCGGCTGGTCGGCCCGGCCCGGGCCAAGTACCTGCTGTTCTCCGGCGAGTTGGTGCGCGGCCGGGACGCGCTGCCGCTGGGCCTGGCGGAGCGGGTCCTGCCGGGCGTCGAACTGGACGCCGCCGCGCTGGAGTTCGCCCGGCTGCTGACCAGCCGCTCGACCCAGACCATCGGCGCGGTGAAGGCCGCGCTGGCCGTTCCGGCGGAGCGGGCGGGCGAGGCCCTGGATCCCTGGGAGCGGCGCTCCCGGGAGGCCTCGGACGTGCACGAGGGGCTGGCCGCCTTCCTGGCGGGCCGCCCGCCGAGGTTCTGACCGGCGAGGTTCTGACCGGCCCGGTTCCACGCGCTACGGCCGACCCGGTGGCGACCGGCGCCGAGGCGCGGTGGCACAGGCGGCTCACGTACGATCATCCGACCGGCGACGAGCCGCCCGCCGCCCTTCCGACCCGGAGTACGCACCCCGATGACCGCCGAGGCCACGACCGCCCCCACCAGCCGGACGACCTGGGCCCGCCGGGTCACCGACGGCGTCGAGCCGAAGAACGTGATCATCGCGGTCTGCCTGCTGATCGGCGCCCTGCGCTACGGCTGGGCCGGCCTCGGCTGGGCCGCCTTCGCCGCGCTGTTCGCGGCCGTCATCCCGACCCTGTTCATCCAGCGCGGCATCCGCAAGGGCACCCTGGAGGACCGCCACGTCGGCCACCGGCAGCGCCGGCTGACCGTCATCCCGTTCATCATGGGCTCGGTCGCGGTCAGCTTCGCGGTGATGATCCTGGCCGACGCCCCGCACGACCTCACCGCGATGGTGGCGGCGATGTTCGCCTCGCTGATCCCGATCCTGGTGATCACCGTCTGGTGGAAGGTCTCCGTGCACACCGCCGTGGCGGCCGGCGCGGTGACCTGCCTCGGCATCGCGCTCGGCCCGCTGTGGCTGCTGCTCTACCCGCTGGTCGCGGTGATCGGCTGGTCCCGGGTGGTGCTGCGGGACCACACCACCGCGCAGACGATCGTCGGCGCGGTGGTCGGCGCCCTCAGCTCCGGGCTCGCCTTCTGGGCCACCAGGTGAGTCAGCGGATCGGCATCCCCGAGATCGCCCGGGCGATGACCAGCCGCTGGATCTCGCTGGTCCCCTCGAAGATCGAGTAGATCGCGCTGTCCCGGTGCATCCGCTCCACCGGGTACTCCCGGGTGAAGCCGTTGCCGCCGAGGATCTGCATCGCCTGCGCCGTCACGGACTTGGCCGTCTCGCCCGCGTACAGCTTGGACATCGAGCCCTCGGCCGCGGTGAACGGCTGGTTGTTGGCGGCCATCCAGGAGGCCCGCCAGACCAGCAGCCGCGCCGCGTCGATCCGGGTCTTCATGTCGGCGAGCTGGAAGGCCACGCCCTGGTTGTCGATGATCGGGCGGCCGAACTGTTCCCGGGTCTTCGCGTAGTCCAGCGCCACCTCGTACGCGGCCCGGGCGATGCCGATCGCCTGCGCCCCGACGGCCGGGCGGGAGGCCTCGAAGGTGGCCATGGCCGCGTTGCCCTTGCCGCCCGCCCGTTTGGCGCCCTCGCGGGCCCGGGCCAGCCGCTGGTCCAGCTTCTCCTTGCCGCCGAGCAGGCAGCTGCCGGGCACCCGGACGCCGTCGAGCACCACCTCGGCGGTGTGCGAGGCGCGGATGCCGTGCTTCTTGAACTTCTGGCCCTGGCTCAGCCCCGGGGTGCCCGGCGGGACGACGAAGGAGGCGTGCCCGCGGGTGCCCAACTCCGGGTCGACGGTGGCCACCACGACGTGCACGGCGGCGATCCCGCCGTTGGTCGCCCAGGTCTTGGTGCCGTTGAGCACCCACTCGTCCTTGGCCTGGTCGTAGACGGCCCGGGTGCGCAGCGCGCCGACGTCGGAGCCGGCGTCCGGCTCGGAGGAGCAGAAGGCGGCCACCTTGACGTCGTCGGGGGTGCCGAACATCTGCGGGGTCCAGGTGCCGATCTGCTCGTCGGTGCCGTTGGCGAGCACCGCGACGGCGGCCAGCGTGGTGCCGACGATGGACAGCCCGATGCCCGCGTCACCCCAGAACAGCTCCTCCATGGCGATCGGGATGCCGACGCCGGAGGGGTCGAAGTACTGCTGGGCGTAGAAGTCCAGCGAGTAGATGCCCAGCTTGGCGGCCTCCTGGATGATCGGCCAGGGGGTCTCCTCCCGCTCGTCCCACTCGGCCGCGGCGGGGCGGATCACGTCCGCGGCGAAGCCGTGCAGCCAGTCGCGTACGGCGAGCTGGTCCGCGCCCGGGTCCAGCGAGAACGTGCTGCTCATGGTGGAGCCTCCGCAGAAGGGATACGACGCAGGGATTGCGGCCGCCGGATGCGACCCACCGGGGTGTTACCCCGGGTAACATCGTCGGAGTCTGCTACTGATTGGTAACCGGTGTCAACGCCCAGGCAACCCAGAAACCGAGGAGCAGCGCATGTCCCGAGAGCCCCGCCGCGAGCAGTTGCTCAACGCCGCCGACCGGGTCATCCAGCGCGAGGGGCCGAGCGCCAGCATGAACGCCATCGCCGCTGAGGCGGGCATCACCAAGCCCATCCTCTACCGGCACTTCGGCGACCGGAACGGCCTGATCGGCGCCCTGACCGAACGCCACACCAGCGGCCTGCTGGCCGCCGTCCGGGCCGCCCTGGCCGAACCGCTGGAACGCCGCGACCGGGTCGAACACGTCCTGGACACCTACCTGGCCGGGATCGAGGCCCGCCCCCAGGTCTACCGGCTGCTCACCCACCCCGAACCCGGCGACCCGAGCGGCGCCGGCAACGCCCTCGCCCCCGCGCTCCGGCAGATCGCCGAGGAGATCACCCGGGCCGTGCAGCACCAGGTCGACCTCGGCGCCGACCGCGAACTGCTCGCCGAGGCCTGGGGCCGAGGCATCACCGGCATGGTGCTGGCCGCCGGGGACTGGTGGCTGGAGACCAGACCCTGCTCGCGCACCCGCATGGTGCAGGCCCTGGCCGACCTGCTCTGGGGCCGCCTGGCCGCCGCCGCCGACCTGCCGCAGGCCGTACTGCCGCCCACCCCCGCCGAACCGAACGGCGACTGAACTCCCCGTCCGCGCACGACCCTTGTGCCGGCCCGGGGGCCACGGGCATCATCGGGCCCCCACCCCCCGCCGTGCGAGGTCCCGATGCGCCTGCGCCGCACCGCCGTTGCCCTGCTGCTCGCCGCCACCGCCCTCGGCGGCACCACCCCGGCCACCGCCCAAGACGCCATCGGCGCCGACGGCGCCCACGACGGCCACGCCGACCACCCGTCCCGCTTCCCCGCCGGGACGGCCACCGGCCCGGACGGCCGCACCGCCCTCACCGACGACCAGGGCCGCCGGCTCCAACTGCGCGGCTTCAACCTCGACAAGTACGCCGAGGCCACCGGCGCCGACCTCGACTCCATCGCCGCCCAGGGCTTCACGCTGGTCCGGCTGCCGGTCTCCTGGACCAGGCTGGAGCCCGAGCGCGGCCACCTCGACCCCGCCGAACTCCACCGGATCCGGCAGCTCCTCGACCGGGCCGACCGGCTGGGCCTGCTCGTCCTGGTCGACTTCCACCAGGACGTCTACGGGCCGAAGTTCGGCGGCGGCACCAACGGCATCCCGGTCTGGGCCACCCGCGACGACGGACTGCCGTTCACCCCCGACCCGAAGGACTGGTTCGCCGGCTACTTCCAGCCCGCCGTCCAGGCCGCCTTCCGCCACCTCTACGACGACCCCGACCTGCGCGCCTGGCAGGCCGACTTCTACACCCGGCTGGCCCGCGAACTGCGCGGCCACCGCTCCCTGTTGGGCTACGACCTGTTCAACGAGCCGTTCGGTCCGGTGGACGGCGACCCCACCGACCCGGCCGTGCTCGCCGCCGCCTCCACCGCCCTGGAACAGGGCCGGCTCGCCGACATGTACCGCCGGCTGATCACCGCCGTACGCCGAGTGGACTCCCGCGCCTGGCTGTTCGTCGAACCGACCGTCCTGGTCGGCCAGGGCGTGCCCACCGCCCTCCCCGGCTTCGCCGACCCCCGCCCCGGCGCACCCCGGCTCGGCTACGCCCCGCACTTCTACGACACCGCGGTCGAGAACGGCGCCGACTGGGACCCTTCCGACGGCTTCGTCGAGCAGTACACCGCCGCGATCACCGGCTACCCGGCCGCCCACCGGCTGCCCGTGCTGGTCGGCGAGTGGGGCCCGCCCGACTCCCGCTCCCCGGGCAACACCCTGCTGGTGCGCCGCCAGGTCGCCGCGATGGACGGCTTCGCCGAGGGCTGGACCATGTGGTACTGGTGCCGCGGCACCGGCGGCTACTGCACCCTCGACCCCACCGGGCACCCCGCCCCCGGCGACGGCCCGGCCTTCGGCCCGTACCCGGCGGCCGTCGCCGGCAGCGGCGTCCGGACCGCCGACGGCGCCGTCCGCTGGGCCGCCGACGGCACCGGCCGCAGCAGCGAACTCGTCCTGCCGCCCGCCGCGTTCCCCCACGGCGCCCGGGTCACCGTCTCCCCCGCCGGCGCCCGGGTCGAGGTCGAGCAGCCCACGGCCGGGCGCGCGGGAACCGTACGGATCCGGCTCCCGCGCGTCCGCCCGGGCACACCCGTGACGGTGACCCTCACCCCGCGCTGATCAGGCCAGCCCCCGGCGGGCCAGCAGCGGCGCGGTGTCCGGCGCCCGGCCGACCACCGCGCGGAAGGACTCCAGCGGGTCCCGGCTGAACCCGCGGGCCAGCAGCTCGCGCCGGAACAGCTCGCCGCTGTCCCGCACCGACCGCCCGTTGGTCTCGAACCACCGCACGGTGTCCGCGTCCAGCACCTCCGACCAGATGTACGCGTAGTACCCGGCGCTGTAGCCGCTGGAGAAGATGTGCTGGAAGTACGGCGTGCGGTAGCGCGGCGGGATCGCCGGCACCGCGATGCCGGCCTCCACCAGTGCCCGCGCCTCGAACTCCTCGGCGTCCGCGACCCGGTGGCCCTGCGGCAGGGTGTGCCAGGCCCAGTCCAGCAGGGTCGCCGCCAGGTACTCCACCGTCCGGAAGCCCTGCCCGAAGCCCTCGGCCGCGGTCATCCGCTCGACCAGCTCGGCCGGCAGCGGCTCCCCGGTGGCGTGGTGGCGGGCGTAGTTGGCCAGCACCTCCGGCCGCACCATCCACATCTCGTTGACCTGCGAGGGGAACTCCACGAAGTCCCGCGGCACCGCGGTGCCCGCGAACAACGGGTACCGCACGTCCGAGAACAGCCCGTGCAGCGCGTGCCCGAACTCGTGGAACAGGGTGCGCACCTCGTCCCAGCTCAGCAGCACCGGCTCACCCGGCGCCGGGCGCGGGACGTTGAGGTTGTTCAGCACCACCGGCCGCCGCCCGGTCAGCCCGGACTGGGCCACCAGCTCGTCCATCCAGGCCCCGCCGCGCTTGGACGCCCGGGCGTGGAAGTCCCCGATGAACAGGCCCAGCGGGGTGCCGTCCTCCTCGAACACCTCGAAGACCCGGGCGTCCGGGTGGTGGGCCGTCAGCTCCGGCCGCTCGGTGAAGCTCAGCCCGTAGGCGAGCTTCGCGGCGAAGAACACGCCGTCCTTCAGCACCCGCTCCAGCTCGAAGTACGGACGCAGCGCCGCGGTGTCCACCTGGAAGGAGGCCTGCCGGACCTTCTCCGAGTAGTACGCCCAGTCGTGCGCGGCGATCTCCGCGACGCCGTCCTCGGCCGCCACCCGGGCCAGCTCGGCGGCCTCCCGGCGGGCGTTCGCCACGGCCGGCTCCACCAGCCGGGCCAGCAGCCCGGACACCGCCTCCACGGTGCCGGCCGTCTCGTCCGCCACCACGTACGCGGCGTGGCTCGGGTAGCCCAGCAGCACGGCCCGCTCGGCGCGCAGCGCGGCCATCCGGATCGCCAGCGGGCCGTTGTCCCCGGCGCCCCGGGCGAGCGAGGCGGCCAGCAGCCGCTCGCGCACCGAGCGGTCGGCGAGCTGGGCCAGCTCGGGCTGGTTCGAGGGGCTCTTCAGGCTGAGCACGTACTTGCCCTCGTGGCCGAGCACCCGGGCGTTCTCCGCCGCACCGGCGATCGCGCCCGCGGACAGCCCCGCCAGTTCCTCGGCGGAGTCCACCACCAGCGCGGCGGCGCGGGTCGCGGCGTTCACGTTCTGCTGGAACGTGGTGCCCAGCGCGGCGAGTTCGGAGTTCAGCTCGCGCAGCCGGGCCTGCTCGGCCGCGCCGAGCCGGGCGCCGGAGCGGACGAACGCGGTGTACCAGCGCTCCAACAGCCGCAGGGACTCCGGGTCCAGGCCCAGCCCGGCGCGGTCCGCGTGCAGCGCCTCGATCCGGGCGAACAGCTCCCGGTCCAGGTGGATCGCGTCGTGGTGGGCCGCGAGCAGCGGGCTGACCTTCGCCTCCACCTCGTCCAGCAGGTCGGTGGTGTCGGAGGAGGACTGGTTGCGGAACACCGCGTCCACCCGGCGCAGCAGCCCGCCGGAACGCTCCAGGGCGACCAGGGTGTTCTCGAAGGTCGGCACGGCCGGGCTGCCGGTGATCGCCGCGATCTCGGCCAGCTGCTCGGCCATCCCGCGCTCGTAGGCGGGAAAATAGTGCTCCTCCCGGATCTCGGCGTAGGGAGGCAGTTCGTAGACCAGCGTGCTGGCTGCGAAGAACGGGTTCTCGGTCATTTCGCCGACCCTACGCGGTGTCATCCCGCGTGCCCATACACCCCAGGTCATCGTTGTCAGACCCACCCGTTAACGTCGACGGCGCGGACCCCCACCCGCACACCCGCACGCCCCACCGCCCAGCCGTACGACCAACCACCACACGAGAGGAGACGCCCGCCGTGGCCCCCAGAACCGCCCTCGCACCCGCCCCGCACGGCCCCGGCGGCCGCCTCCAGCCGCTCGACGACGCCGGCCGGCCGCTCGGCCCGCCGGAGGCCGTCCCCGACCTCGCCGCGGCCGTCGCCGCCCGGGAGGCCGCCGATCACCCGCGCTGGGTCTGGGCCGCCGCCGACTCCGGGTACGCCCCGCTGCTGCCCCGGCTGCCCGACCGGCTCGCCCGCTGCCACGACCTCCGGCTGGTCGAGGCGCTGCTGCTGGGCCACGAGGGCCGCTTCGGCGCGCCGCGCTCGCTCGGCGCCGCGTGGGCCCGGCTGCACGGCCTGCCCGTTCCGGACGACCTGCCCGAGCCGGGCCTCGCCGACGCGGACGACGGACAGGACACCCTGTTCGCCCCGGACCGGCTGCAACTACCGCCCGGCGTCGACCCGTTGACGGCCGTGGTGGCCGTGCACGCCGAACAGCAGCGGCGGATCGCCGCCATCGCCGACCCGGTCGAACGACAGCGCTTCCGGCTGCTGGTGGCCGCCGAGTCGGCCGGCGCCCTGGTGGCCGCCGAGATCGCCCACGACGGCCTGCCCTGGCGCTCCGACGTCCACGACCGGCTGCTCACCGAACTGCTCGGCCCCCGCCCCACCGTCCCCGGCACCCAGCCCCGGGTGCTCGCCGACCTCGCCGTCGAACTCCACCAGGCCCTCGGCGCCAAGCCGTTCAACCCCGACTCGCACACCCAGGTGCTGCGCGCCTTCGCCGAGGCCGGCATCCAGCTCGGCTCCACCCGCTCCTGGGAGCTCAAGGAGATCGACCACCCGGCCGCCCGGCTGCTGGTCCGCTACAAGGAGCTGGCCCGGATCCACGTCGCCCACGGCTGGGCCTGGCAGGACGCCTGGGCCCGCGGCGGCCGGTTCCGGCCCGAGTACGTGGTCGGCGGCGTGGTCTCCGGCCGCTGGGCCAGCCGCGGCGGCGGCGCCCTGCAGATCCCGCGCATCCTGCGCCGCGCCGTGGTCGCCGACCCGGGCTGGCTGCTGGTGGTCGCCGACGCCGCCCAACTGGAGCCGCGGGTGCTCGCCGCACTCTCCCAGGACACCGGCCTGGCCCGCACCGCGGCCGGCGGCGACCTCTACGAGGCGCTCGCCGCCCAGGCCTTCCAGGGCGACCGCGACAAGGCCAAGCTCGGCCTGCTCGGCGCCATGTACGGGCAGACCAGCGGCGACATCGGCCCGCTGCTGAACACCCTGCGCCGCCGCTACCCCGCCGCGATGGGCTACGTCGAGGCCGCCGCCCGCACCGGCGAGGACGGCGGCGTGGTCGCCTCCCGGCTCGGCCGGGTCTGCCCACCCGCCTCCGCCGCCTTCCTCGACCTCACCGAGGCCGACACCGCCGGCGAGACCGGCGGCCGCACCGCCCGCGCCCGCGGCCGGTTCACCCGCAACTTCGTCATCCAGGCCAGCGCCGCGGACTGGGCGCTGGCCCTGCTGGCGGCGCTGCGCCGGCGGCTGAACGAACTGCCGGTGGCCGTCCCGGCGGACCGCCCGCACCTGGTGTTCTTCCAGCACGACGAAGTGATCGTGCACACCCCGGCCAACCTGGCCGAGGAGGTGGCCGCCGCCGTCACCGAGGCGGCCGACGAGGCCCGGCGGCTGGTCTTCGGCGACACCCCGGTGCGCTTCCCGCTCAGCACCGCCGTCGTGGACTGCTACGCCGACGCCAAGTGACCGCTACAACTTGCGGAAGGAGCGCGCCTCCTCGGCCGCCGCGACCACCTCGTCCAGCCCCGCCCCGGCCGAGGCGGTGACCGCGGCGGCCACCGCGCCCTCCACGAACGGCGCGTCCACCAGCCGTACGCCCGGCCGCGGTTCGTCCTCCAGCACGGTCACCGCGGTGAGCACCGAGCTGCCGAGGTCCGGCAGCACCACGACGCCGGCCCCGCCGTCCGCCGCCGCGACCGCCGCGGCGATCAGCTCGTAGCTGGTGCCCAGCCCGCCGTCCTCCGTCCCCGCCGCGACCACCACCCGCACGCCGTCCGAGGCCAGTTCGCCGAGCAGCTCGCGCAGCCCCTCCGCGAGCCGAGCGCTGTGCGAAACCAGAACAATGCCCACGCGTTCGCTCATGCGCCCGACCCTACGGCCCGTCCCACTGCTCCGGAAGAGCGAACGGAACGCGCGTGTCGGACCCCGTGCCCACGGCCCCCGTCTGGCGTAGCGTCGGCGACAGCAGCGTCCTGATCTCGTGGCCACCTAGGGAGCGAAGAGCGTTGAAGAAGCTGATCAACACCCCGGAGAGCGTCCTGGAGGACGCCCTGGCCGGAGTCGCCGCCGCCCACCCCGAACTGACGGTCGACATCCCCAACCGGGTGATCACCCGAGCCTCCCGCCCGGCCGGCCCCAAGGTCGCGCTGATCTCCGGCGGCGGCTCCGGCCACGAGCCGCTGCACGGCGGCTTCGTCGGCCCCGGCATGCTCGACGCCGCCTGCCCCGGCGAGGTGTTCACCTCCCCCGTCCCGGACCAGATGCTCGCCGCGGCCAAGGCGGTGGAGTGCGGCGCCGGCGTCGTCTTCATCGTCAAGAACTACACCGGCGACGTGATGAACTTCGAGCTCGCCGCCGAACTCGCCGCCGAGGAGGGCCTGGAGGTCCGTACCGTCCTGGTCAACGACGACGTCGCGGTCGAGGACTCCACCTGGACGGCCGGCCGCCGCGGCACCGGCGCGACCGTCCTGGTCGAGAAGACGGCCGGCGCGCTGGCCGAACGCGGCGCCGGCCTGGACGAGGTCGCCGCCCTGGGCGAGCGGGTCAACGCCGCCTCCCGCTCCTTCGCGATCGCGCTCACCGCGGCCACCGTCCCGGCCGCCGGCAAGCCCGGCTTCGACCTGCCCGAGGACGAGATCGAGGTCGGCGTCGGCATCCACGGCGAGCCCGGCCGCCGCCGCGAGAAGCTCCGCCCGGCCCGCGACCTGGCCGCCGAGGTGGTCGGGACCATCCTGGCCGACCACCACCTGACCGCGGGCGACGAGGTGATCGCCCTGCTCAACGGCCTCGGCGCGACCCCGCTGCTGGAGCTGTACGTGGTCTACGGCGAGGTCGCCGCCCAGCTCGCCGAGCGCGGCATCACGGTGGCCCGCAGCCTGGTCGGCAACTACGTCACCAGCCTCGACATGGCGGGCTTCTCGCTCACCCTCACCAAGGCCGACGCCCAACTGCTGGACCTCTGGGACGCCCCGGTCGACACCCCCGCCCTCAAGCGGGCCTGAAGGGAGACGGCATGGACTTCGACACCGCCCTCGCCGCGGCCTGGATCCGCGCGATCGCCGCAGCCGTCGAGCGGGAGCGAACCCAGCTCACCGAACTGGACTCCGCGATCGGCGACGGCGACCACGGCAGCAACCTCCAGCGCGGCTTCAGCGCCGCCCTCACCGCCCTGGACGGCCTCCGACCCACCAGCCCCGGCGCCGTCCTCACCAAGACCGGCACCACCCTCATCTCCAAGGTCGGCGGCGCCTCCGGCCCCCTCTACGGCAAGGCCTTCCGCGCCATCGGCGCCGCCCTGCCCGAACCCGCCGGCCCGACCGCCGTCGCCGAGGCCCTCTCCGCCGGCCTGGACGCGCTCCGCATCCTCGGCAAGGCCGAACCCGGCGACAAGACCATCGTGGACGCCTGGACCCCGGCCGTCGCCGCCTTCCGCACCGCGGCCGCCGCCGGTGCCACCCTTCCCGAAGCCGCCGCAGCCGCCGCCGAAGCCGCCGAACGGGGCGCCCACGACACCGTCCCCCTCCAGGCCCGCAAGGGCCGCGCCTCCTACCTCGGCGAACGCAGCATCGGCCACCAGGACCCAGGTGCCACCTCCACCGCCCTCATCTTCCGCACCCTCGCCGCCACCACCGCTGACTGACGCCCCCACCCGCACGAGCACGCGGGGTAGAACCCCCACGCCCCTCTCCGCCCCCACCCCTCCCACCCACCCCCGCCACCCACCTCCCCCTCCCACCCGCCCCAGGCGAGAGGGACGCGCTGCGGGAGGGGGCGGTGG
>NZ_JBHXEG010000079.1:34945-45608 GCF_042724935.1 Kitasatospora sp. NPDC127060 | reverse complement strand
GGAGATCCTCCTGGCCGGCCCGACCCGAGTGCGGGCGGCTGCCGGTCAGTAGTAGTGACGCCGTCCGCCGACAGCGTGCCCGACGGTGCCGGCGACCCACAGGACGAGGCCGATGGCGACCAGGATGATCCCGATGGTCCACAGGATCGGGAACCCGATGACGAAGCCGACGATGAGCAGGATGACGCCCAGGATGATCACGGTGTCTCCCTAGGGTGATGGGGACGGTGGCCGAGGAGGCCGACCGCGGCACGCTCGGCGCGGAGCCGGCCCGGGTGGCGGAGCCGTCACGTCCTCCGCCGTGCCCATGAACCGCGTCTACCGCTGTCCGGGCCCGGCAAACCCCGACCGGCCCTCCGTCCTCAGAGGCGGGGAGCCGGGGCGCCGGGGCCGCCGGTGAACAGGGCGCGGCGCTCCGCCGCCGTCAGACCGCCCCGGACGCCGTACGGCTCCCGCACCGCGAGCGCGTGCCGACGGCAGTCCACCCGCGCCTCGCAGCCCGCACAGAGGGCCTTCGCCGCCTCCTCCCGCGCCGTCGCGGCGGCGCCGCGCTCGGCGGCGGGGAGGAACAGCGGCCCGTGGTCGGCGCAGCGGCAGGCCGCCGTCGGCGCGGGGCGCCAGCGGCCCTCGGGTGCGTCGGGCAGGCGGGAGAGGTCGGCCACGGCGGATCCTTCCGGTCGGGGTGGTTGCCCCGTTCGTCTAACCCCGTCCCGCCCGTTCATGCCCGCCCATGGCCGCCGGCCCGACCGAGAGCACCCGTCAGCGCCGGCCGGCGCCGATCAGCGCCGGTGCCGGCCCCGGCGGCGGACGGTCGGGGCCGGCCCCCGCGCCGGGAGGAACAGCCGGGCCGCCTCCCGCCCCAGGTTGACACCGATGGCGAGGGCCATCGCGGTGGCCGTGGCGTGCCCCAGGCCGCTGAGCCCGGCCTCGGGCTCGCCGCGGACGAAGGCGAGCAGCCCGAAGTACAGCACCGACCCGGGCAGCAGCGCCCCCAGGGCGGCGGTGACGAACGGCAGCACCGAACTGCCCCGGTACCGGGCCATCAACTGGCCGGACAGGCCCACCAGCACCGCGGCGAGGCCGGTGGCCATGATCGGCTCCGCGCCGGCGCCGACCAGCACCGAGTACGTCGTCCAGCCCGCCGCGCTGTTGACCAGGACGGCCGGCAGGGTGGCCGGCTCGGTGTTGAGCAGCACCGCGAAGGCCAGCGCCAGCAGGACCGCCGCCGCCAGCTGGAGCGGCGGGTTGGCGGGCGCCGCCGGGCCGCTCTGGGCGGCCAGGTCGGCGCCGTTGTTGACCCCGATGTAGAGCACGGTCATCACCCCGACGACCACGCCCGCCAGCAGGTAGAGCACCTCCAGCAGCCGGGCCGCGGCGGTGAGGTAGAAGCCCGCGAGGCCGTCCTGCACGGCCGCCACCATGGGCCAGCCGGGCAGCAGCGCGTACAGTCCGCCGGTGATCACCACCGAGCCGCGCAGGTGCAGTTGGTTGAAGGACATCAGCATGCCGACCACCGCGGCCGGGGTCGCGGCCGCGGCGATCCGGTAGAACTCCGGCAGGTCGTGCCGCTCGACCAGGGCGGCCAGCAGGGCACCCGCCATCGTGGTGACCACGGCACTCACGAACACCAGCCAGGCCCGGGCGTCGGCCCGGCTGCCGACCAGCAGGGTGGCGGCGCCGGCCAGCAGGCCGGAGGAGAGCACCAGCACCCAGGCCGGGTAGTGGCGGCAGTGCCGGCGCACGGCCCGCAGCCGCCGGTGGGCGTCCTCGACGGCGACCCCGCCCGCGGTGATCTCGGTGACCAGCCGGAACAGCGCCGCGAGGCCCGCGTAGTCCCCGGCGGGGCGGCGCACGAAGCGCTCGGCCGTCACCGGCGGCTCGCCGTGGCCGGGCTGGTAGGAGATCGCCACCCGGGTGAAGGTCACCTGGGGCTCGCAGGGACGGGCCCGGTAGGTCCGCGCCACGGCGAGCATCGCCGCCTCGACGTCCTCGGCGGCCTCGCCGCAGGCCAGCATCAACTCGCCCACCAGCAGCGCCAGGCCGAGCACGGCGGCGACCTCGTCGGGAGCCGGCCCGTCCGCGCCGCCGTCGTCCTCCTCGCCGTGACCGGCCGACGGGTGGGCGGTGGTGGGGGTGCGCAGCAGCGGCAGCATCTGCTCGGGCCAGCGGACCGCGCCGCCCGCCCCGGGGTCGGCGGGGGCCGGATCGGCCGCGCCCGGTCTTCCCTGCGGCGGTACCCGTCGACCCTCCGGGCCTTCGGTCCCGGCCCGCGCGCCGCTCTCCTCGTGTTCCGGCATCGTCGCTCCCTGCATCACCCCCCACTCGGCTACTTTCGGCACCCATCCGACTACCCGCCGACACCGATTCGTGAACGTCAGGCCCGGAGCGCGGACGGGTCGTTCGCGCCCTGGCACGGTTGCCGGTGCGGTGCCGAACCGGGTCGACGGCACCATCGCGCTCGCCCACCTCGCCGCCGCCTTCCCGGACGACCCCCAGTTCGCGCTGCCCTCGCTGATCTGCCTGGAGAACACCCACAACCGCTGCGGCGGCGCGGTGCTGCCGCTCGACTGCCTGGCCGAGGTGCGCCGGATCGCCGCGTTGACCACCCGGGCGCCGTCCAGGTGCACCGCGACGCCCCGCGCGCCGGCGAAGCGATCCCCACGCGCGCGAAACCCTGCCCGGGTCGGCTCCTGATGGAAAGCCAGTGAATGGAGTTCGGATAGCCGATGACGAACTCATGTGCCGAGTCGCCGACTTGAATGCGGCCATGCCCCCACCTCGAACTCTTCGGATGCCGTTCAGCACGCAGATCCGCCGTCAAGGGTGGTCGTGATCGCCCCACCGGAACACCACCAACTCATCGGGATTGATCGTCAGTTCATTCTTTTACCTGCACAGCCGGTGGGCAGCTCCTACTGTCATGGAGCGATCAGGAGTCGCGGCAGCGTGCTGCCCTGAGCACCGCCATCGGTCGGCCTGACTCGGCGTCGACCCAGCGCCCCGGGCTTCAGCGCGCCACTGCGCCGCGCCTCGGTCACCACCTGCCGCGCCTGCCCGATGGCGTCCACGATCGATTCATGCCGCATGAGCGAGCTCCATGTCTCGGAGAGTGAGGGCCCGGACCGTGGTGGCGGTGCCGGGCAGGGTGGAACAGGCAGCCAGGGTGGCGGCCAGGCGGGGGCCGTGGTCCGCGGCCGTCCCGTCCAGCAGGACGCCCAGCAGGGTGCCGCTGTGGGCGCACACCACCCCCTCGGCGCCGACCCTCGCGGCGATCGCCAGCAGCGCGTCCAGGTTGCGCTTGGGCGCCAGACGCTGGTTCAGCACCGCGCTGCGGGTCGCCACCGCACCCACCCGGGCGAGGTCCCCGGCCCGTACCGCCGCGGCCAGCTCCGCCAGCAGCTCGGCGTACTCGGCGCGCTGCGCCGGGGAGTACGCCTTCGGCACCCGGTTGAAGGCCACCGTGTCCAGCAGGCCGCCCTCGTCCACCGCCACCACGGTCGCCGCCGGGAGGCCGCCCAGGCGCTCGCGCAGCCGTACCTCGCGGTGCTCGAAGGCCACCACCCCGGGGTGCATCACCCCGTCGGTCGGCTCGATCGGGCGCAGCCAGCGCTCCACCGCGGCGGGTGAGGTGTCCAGGCCCAGCGCGGCGCCGACCGCCCGGACGGTGGCGACCAGGTCGGCCGAGGAGCTGGCCATGCCCTTGCCCACCGGCAGGTCGCCGTCCAGCAGCAGCCCGCCGGCCGGCCGGCCGTGGGCGGCGAGCATCGCCTCGGCGACCCGCCGGGTCTTGGTCTTGTGCGCGGGGAACACCCGCAGCGGGCTGTCCGGGTCCAGTCGGAAGCGGGCCCGGGCCCAGCGGTCGACCGGCAGCGTCACCAGGAACTCGGCGCCGTCGGGCAGGGCGCCCTGGAGCAGTTCACCGAAGGTGCCGAAGGCCCGGGCCGAGCTGGTCCGCAGCTCGACGCCGGGGCGGGACGGGACGGGCGGGGGCGTGCTCACGACCCCTCCGACCTCTCCGACCTCCCCGACCTCTCCGACCTCTCCGACCACTCCGACCCCTCCGACCTCTCCCGGTCCGCAGCCAGCAGTGCCGCGACCCGGTCGGCCGCCGTCGCCGCCGCGGTCCGCCGCGCCCAGCGCTCGGTCAGGCGCTCCTGATCGACGGCCAGTTCGGCCAGGGTGCGGACGGCCGCGTCGAAGGCCAGCAGGTCGGCGGCCAGTGCCCGGACCTGCTCGCGGGCGGACAGCAGTTGGGCGCAGACCTGGAGGTCGTTGCGGCTGCGGTCGGCGTGCCAGGCGGCGAACGGCGGGACGGGGCCGGCCGTGACGTGCCGTTCCAGGGCGAAGGAGATGTCCGACATGTTCTCGCGCGGGTTCGCCCGGACGGTGTCCGGGGAGACCTCGTCCAGCCGGGCGGCGATCGCGGCGGTGCCTGCCCCGTCGAGCAGTCCCATCCGCCGGTACTCCAGCAGCAGCACCCGCTCGATCTGCACGTAGTGCCGCAGCAGGTGTTCGGCCTCGTAGGCGAACTGCGGTGCCAGCACCTCCTGGTGCCACACCTCGCTCGGTACGCCCTCGATCCGACCGGTCACCGTCATGACGTGCTCCCCGGTAGTCCTCGCGCAGGCCGCGCGGGATGGCGGAGGGCGCACCGCCCGGTGGTTCCGTCCCCCATCACCGTTCCCGACTCGTCGTTCCGACCCGCCGCCCATCCCTGGACCCCTGGCCGTGGCCCACCCCGTGGGTTCCGGCCGGGCCTCCTCGCGCAGGCCCGGGCAGGGGCGCCCGGCGTCACGCCTCGGGGCTCCCGAGCCCGGCGCGGATCGCCCGGCTGATGGCGTCCAGGTTGTCGTCGAGGAAGAAGTGGCCGCCCGGCACGGCGTGCTGGGTGAACGGCCCGGTGGTGTGCGCGGCCCAGCCGGCCGTGTCCTCGGGGCGGGCCGAGGCGTCCTCGGTGCCGACGAAGGCGGTGATCGGCATTGGCACCGGCGGTTCGTCGCCGCAGTCGTAAGCGTCCAGCCAGCCGAAGTCCGCCCGGCAGACGGGCAGGACGAGCTCCAGCAACTCCGGCTCGTCCAGGACGAAGGCGGGCAGGCCGCCGCCCCGGACCAGCCGCGCCAGCATCTCGCCGTCGGGCAGGGCGGACAGGCCGTCGAAGATGTCCTCGCCGCGCCGGTGGTCGGGCCGGGGGCAGCCCGACACGAAGAGGTGGACGGGCAGTCGGGCCCCGGCCCGGCGCAGCCAGCGGACCACCTCGAACGCCAGCAGGGCGCCCATCGAGTGCCCGAACAGCGCGTACGGCCGGTCGGCGGTCGCGGCGACGGCTTCCCCGATCCGCTCCACCTCGACGGCCGCCGGCTCACCGAGCCTGCGCTCCCGGCCGGGCAGGGCCAGCGCGGCGACCTCGACGCCGGGGCCGAGCGCGGCCGGCCAGCGGGTGTAGACGGCCGTGGCGCCGCCCGCATAGGGGAAGCAGATGAGCCTGACCGGCGCCTCCGGACGCAATTCTCGGGAAACGAACCATTTGCCGGGAGGTATCTGGCCGTTCACGGGCGCCATCCCGGAAGTCCGGCTATTGGCCCGAGGTCGTCCGGAAAGTCCATGGTCTCCGAAGCGGCCTTTCTGGAATAGCTGCCAGAACCCATTCGATCCGCTCTGGATCGCCGCTCTGCGGAGGCCGGTTGTGCCGCCTGGTCGGTTCTGCCATCGAGGATGATGAATGGTGTGCCGATCAACCGCTGATGACTGTACCTCAGCTGAGTGAGCACGCTCAATAGTTGACGATCATCGGCCGTCCCACTCTACGGCGCCCCCACCGGAAAGTGCTCCGATTTCTCCAACTCGCCGCCCCGGGACGGAAACCCGCGACGCAACCCACGGGGAACTCGCATGGGCCAATCCAACGACGATCCGTCGGGACCCGCCGAGGCCCGTCGAGACGCGTAGAGACCCGTCGAGGCCCATCGCGACCCGTCGAGACCCTGGGCTTCCGACGTCATCCGGTCAGCGCGGGGTTCAGGACACCAGTGGCCCCTCCGCGATCTCGGTCAGCGTCACGGTGCACAGCCCGCCGCGCTGGGCCTGGACGTCCGTGACCTCCAACTGGGTGCCCGGCAGCAGGATGTACTCCTCCTCGCCCGTGAACGCCGAGAACCGCTGGATCCCGGTCGCGCGCAGCGGCCGCACCTCGAACAGCGTCCGCTTGCCCCGGCTGCCGAGGAAGGCCTGCGCCACCCCCAGCTCGGAGGTGCAGGAGGACACGCCCCACCACGTCACCGTCCGCCCCAGCGGGTACTGCTTGCGCAGGTCCAGCGAGACCCCGCGCCAGAGCGGCTCCGTCCGCACCGGCAGCTGCGACACCGCCGCGAACAGCAGCCGCAGGTACGGCAGGTACGGCACCAGCCGGCCGCGGTCCGGCGAGCGCAGCACCGCGTTGATCTCCCGGTAGAACGCGGACTCGCAGGTGTAGAGGTACAGCGCGGCGACCGCGTCCGCGGACAGCCCCGCCGCCGCGCCCTCGCCCGCCCGCCGCCTGCCGAAGTCGTGCGACAGGGCGATGTGCCGGTCCAGGCCGCGCAGCAGCTCGGCCACCGGCGCCACGGCATCCCGGAAGTCCATCAGCGGCGTGTCGAACACCCCGCTGATCGCCGGGAGTTCGAGGCCCTCGTCCTTCACGCCGGCCAGGCGGTCCAGGTACAGCTGGTGCAGCTCCATCGTGGAGGCGATGAACGCGCCCATCCGCTCGGCGACGCCGCCGTCCGCACCCGCACCCGCCGCCGCGCCCGCGTTCCAGCCCTTGCTGGGCAGCCAGTCCACCTCGTCCGCACCGAGCGAGGCCAGGGCGGCGTTCACCGTGGCGAAGTGCTCGTTGTCGCAGAAGATGTCGCCCTGGGCCGCCGGGTTGGCGTGGTCGATGTGCCGGACCTCGACCTCCGGGTACTTCTTCTCCAGCCGCCGCACCACGCTCTTCAGGCTGCGCGCGTGCGCACCCCACCAGGCGAAGACGACGCCCCGGTCCTCCTCCCCCGCCTGCTGCTTGGCCCGCAGGATCTCCTCCACGATCCGCTCGGCCACCGGCCGCCAGAACCCGGTGTGCTGGTCCGGGCCCATCGCGCCGTCGGCGCTGGCGGTGAGCGCCGCGTTCAGCAGCAGCACGCCCTGGGTCAGCATCGCCTGGAACCACTCCGGCGGCTGGACCGTCTCCTCCTTCTTCAGCAGCGCCCGTATGTCCGCGATCGGCGTCTTCTTGGGGATGCCGTACTTCCACATCGCCGCGGCCTTGATGATGCAGCGGATGCTGATCACCCGGCCGAACTGGCTGTCCTTCCAGTCGTGGAAGGCGTTGTCGAACATCGCGATGCCGGTGGCGCTCTCCGGCCGCGGGTACGGGTTCTGACCGAAGACCACCACCTTCCACTTGTGCGGGGCGTGCGGCTTGAGCGCCTGGAAGGTCAGCTCGCGGACCGGCACGACGTCCGGGCCGCGCCCCGGGCCGATGAACGAGGCCGCGCCGGACTGCGCCTCGATGACGGGCTTCAGCACCGGCAGCCACGGCTCGCCGCCGCCCTGGAAGAGCTCGGCGAGGGCCAGCGGGTCGTTCGGGTCGGGCTGGGTGGTGGCGGAGGTGTCGGCAGCGCTCATGGTGGTACTCCGGCTGGTCAAGGGCATCTGGTGACGATCCGTCAGTTCTTCGGCGGACGACACCTTCCTAACAGCCCGGACTGACACTCCGGGCCGCCCGGTGAGCGGGCGACGGACTGTCAGTGGCACCCACTAGCGTCGGAACCGACAACGAGAGACCCCCGGGCCCCTCTCCCGGGCCCTGCCGTACGACAGGAGTTGCAGCATGACGACGGACCGCGCGCAGTCCCCGCTCCGGGTGGTGCTGACGGACCTCAACGCGACGGTGGTCGAGTCGTGGCGGGCCGCCTTCGCCGACACCCCCGAGATCGAGATCCGGCACGGCTCGATCCTCACCGAGCAGGTCGACGCCTGGGTCAGCCCGACCAACTCCAGGGGCCGGATGGACGGCGGGACGGACGCCGCGATCAAGCGCCACCTGGGCGCGGGCATCCAGCTGAAGGTGCAGCGCGCGATACGCGACCACCACGCGGGCAGCCTGCCGGTGGGCAGCGCGGTCTGCGTGCCCTCCGGCGCCGTCACCCCCAGGTTCCTTATCTCCGCGCCCACGATGCAGAGCTCCTCGCAGAACGTGAGCGAGACCCTCAACGTCGCCCTGGCCTGCGCAGCCGCCTTCCAGGCCGTCCACCGGCAGAACCGGCTGGCCCCGGGCAGCATCCGCTCGGTGGCCCTGGTCGGCATGGGCGCCCAGACCGGCCGGGTGCCGGCCCGGGTCTGCGCCAACCTGATGTGGACGGGCTACACCCTCTTCAACGACCACCACTTCGAGGACGACAACGAGCTGCGCGCCACCGTCCTGGCCCAGCTGGAAGACATCGAGAAGGCCCCCGCCACCACCCGGGTCCGCATCACGGCGCCGTCGACCCGCAGCCGCTCCGGACGGTAACCCGCCCCCGAGGAGCACCCTCCCGCCTCCCGCGCCGCGCCGACCCTTCGGCGCGGCGCGGGGCGTTTCCGGCCACCGGGGCTCGAAGACGCCGTGGGATCGAATCCACCGCAGGTTCGGAGCCGCCGATGGATCGAAGCCACCGCGGGTTCGGAGCCGCCGCCGGTCAGCCTGCGACCAGCGCCAGCCGGATCCAGCGCTGCGCCTCCGTGGTGGCCACCGCCACGTCGAAGGCCTCCGGCGCGGCCGCCGCCTGCACCACCAGCCCCTTGAGCAGCCCCACGAAGGCGAACGCGAAGGCCTGCGGGTCCACCCCGGCCCGCACCTCCCGCTCGGCCACGCCCTGGCCGACCGCGTCCACCACCCAGCCGCGCGTCCGGGAGTCCAGCTCGGCCACCGCACCCGTCAGCTCGGAGGCGCCGGCCAGCGCCTCGGCGCCCAGCACCACGAAGGCCCGGCCCAGGTCGGTCGGATTCCGCACACCGTCGAGCACGCCCCGGGCGAAACCGCACAGCTCCTCCACCACCCCGGCGCCGCTGCGCTCGGGGGCGGCCGCCGCCATCGCCTCGGCCAGGGCCTCCTCCTGGAGCCGGGCGAGCAGCGCGGCCTTGGAGCCGAAGTAGTGGGTGGCCAGGCCGCGGCTGAATCCCGCCTCCTCCCCGACCCGGGCCAGGGTGACCCCGGTGCTGCCGTGCTCGGCGATCAGCCGGGCAGCGGCGGCGAGCAGCGCTGCCTCGGCGTGGGCGCGCCGTTCGGCCTGGGTGCGGCGGGGCTGGGCGTCCTGCGGGGCGGGGGTGAGGGCCGCCGTGCTGGCGGTCGTTCCGGCAGGCGTGCTGGCAGTCGTGCGGGCGGGCGGGCCATCGTGCGTGGGCATGGCACCATGCTAGGGTCGAACTTGCTTGTTGGATAACAAGCAAGTTCGGGGTGGCGAGGCACTCCCCGGTCCCGCCGCCCCCGGCAGAAGGGAAGTCCCGATGACCGCCACGATGCTCGCCGGCCGCCTCGACGTCACCAAGGGCGCGTTCGCCGTCGAGGAGGTGCCCGTCCCGGTGCCCGGCCCGGGCGAGGTGCTGATCAAGGTCGAGGCCGCCGGCGTCTGCCTCTCCGACGTCCACCTGATCGACGGCACCCTCAGGCCCTTCCTCCTCCAGAGCGACAAGGTCACCCTCGGCCACGAGGTCGCGGGCACCGTACACACCCTCGGCGAGGGCGTGACCACCGCCGCCGTCGGCGACCGGGTGCTGCTGCAGGCCGGCGAGACCCGCAACGGCCGGGTGTACACCCGCGGCGTGGACTACGACGGCGGCTGGGCCGAGTACGCGCTCGCCACCGCCACCACACTCGTCCCGATCCCGGACGAACTCCCCTTCGAGCAGGCCTGCTTCATCCCCGACGCGGTCTCCACCCCGTGGGCCGCGATCACCGGCACCGGCGCCGTCCGCCCCGCCGAGGCCGTCGGCGTCTGGGGCGTCGGCGGACTCGGCGCCCACGGCGTCCAGCTGCTGCGCGCCATCGGCGCCTTCCCGATCGTCGCCGTCGACCCGCTCCCGGCCGCCCGCGACCGCGCCCTCGCCTTCGGCGCCGACGCCGCCCTCGACCCCGCCGACCCGCACTTCGCCGAGCAGCTACGCAAGGCCACCGGCGGCCGGCCACTCTCCGCCGCCTTCGACTTCGCCGGCGTCGCCCCGGTCCGCGAGCAGGCCATGGCCACCCTCGGCGAACGCGGCCGCCTGGTACTCGTCGGCCTCACCGACAAGCCGCTGACCATCACCGACGGCACCCGGCTCAGCTACCTGCGCCAGCAGATCCTCGGCCACTACGGCTCCGACGGCCAGGACGTCATCGACCTGGTCAACCTGGTCCGCGGCGGCCGCCTGGACTTCGCCCGCTCCGTCAGCGGCACCTTCCCCCTCGCCGACGCCGCCCGCGCCGTCGAGGCCCTGGAGCACAAGGAGGGCAACCCCGTCCGCCTGGTCCTCAAGCCCTGACAGCCTCACCCGCCCCCCACACCTGCCCGACTGAGCCGGGCACGGCCCCGGGGCGGCCGCCCCCGCCACCGCGGGCGGCCCCCCCCCCCACCCCCCCCCCCGGCGGGCCCCCAAACAACCACCGCGAGAAAAACGACCCCCCAACAAC
>NZ_JBHXEG010000079.1:0-34935 GCF_042724935.1 Kitasatospora sp. NPDC127060 | reverse complement strand
GGGCACGGCCCCGGGCCGGCAGCCGCCTCCACGGCTGCCGGCCCGCACGCCATCCCCCCGCCGGGGCGTACCCGATCACTCCCACGGATCGATCTCCGACGCCCATCCTGCCGTCTCGTCCCTGCTTGTGCAGGACGCCCGGGCCCTCCGTCTCGCGCAGCGAACCGTCGCTGATCGGCCACTGCTCCCACTCGTCACGCAGGAGCTTGAGCAGGAACTCGGCCATGCCGCGAGACCCCGGCCGGCCGCTGCTCGTCCGGTGTCACGGCAGGGACGTCGATGCCGACCGCCTCGTCGATCGAGCCGCCGCCGAAGGCCGCGACGAAGGCTCGGTAGTCCGCCGGAAAGGCGACCCCGTAGATCCGCTCCGCCGCGCCCCACTCGACGGTTTCCCCACGGGTCGGCCCCAGGTGCGACAACAACTCCTGCAGCGCGGCCACGACTTCGTGATGCTCCGACTGATTCTCGTGCATTCCGCTACTCCAGCAGACTGCCCATGTGCCCGTCGTCGATCCGCATCGGCCAGAAGTGCTTCTCGCTCGCGAACGCCTCCGCATCGAGGGCCCGCATCGCCTCCTCGGCCGCGCCGTCGAAGAGTTCACACGGGTCGAAGACCGACCACGGAGCCTCCCGCCGCAGCCGGTACGCCGCCTCCCGCGCAACCCGCAGCCGGTGGAACGTCCAGAGCGTGTACAGCAGCGCGGACAGGTCGCGGTGCAGGTACGCGGCCGGATCGCCGTCGTCCCAGAAGTCCGGGAGTTCGACCCGGCCGGTGGCGCCGTCGAGCACGACGTCGAGGTCGTACATCCACTCGCCGACGACCAGGAACCCGCCCTGGTACGCGCGGGTCGACAACTCCTCCTCGTTCTCGGGGTCGAAGTTCTCCGGAGAGTCCTCCGCCAGGGTGCGCAGCGGCCCCTCCGCCTCGACGGAGAGCAGGCACCCACCGGAGAGCGGCAGCCCGACCTCGGTCAGCAGACGGCGACTCGGACCGTGGCTGACGCCCGCCGGCAGTTCGGCCTCCGCGAACCGGCGGACACCACCCCCGCCGCCCTCCAGCGTCGCGAGGTCCTCTACCAGCTCCGGCGTGACCACGTACGCCAGCCCCTCCGCACCGCCGGCCCGGGCACCCCGGGCGAGGGCACGGATCGTCAGCGCCGTCTCCCAGTGCGCCGGCCGCCCGCCCGTCCGCCGGTACAACTCCGGATCCGCCGCACGCAGCCGCTCCCGCCCGACCCGCTCGACCTCGGCGACGGCCGCCGGACCGTACTCCGGCCCACCACCGAGCGTCTCCATCACCCGCGCCAGCGCGACCAGGCACGCCGGACTGCTGGCCAGCAAGTCCCGCCGCAGCACCCCGTCATCACCCGGCCGCCCCAGGAACACCTCCCCGCTCCCACCGTCCAGCAGCACCGCCACCGGCCCCTCCCAGGCCTCGTAGCACGCCTCCCCCAGCAGCTGGAACCCCTCGACCGACCGCAGCGGCTCCTCCCCCGCAGCCCCCAGGTCCAGGTACGCCCGCTCCCAGGACGACTCCCCGGCAGCCGGAAACTCCCGAACCCGCCTGTCCCCCGTACCTGCCCCAGCCACGCCACTGCCTCCTGCCCCGCACTCCACGGCGGACGATCTCCACCGACCCGGGCGACCCTAGCCGACCCCACCGACAGTCAGAGCCGCCCCCATCCGCCCGACCGGGCCCGACCCACCGGCCCACGCCCCACGATCAAGCCCAACTCCTGGGCTCCGGGCGCGAAATGGCATGCACGCCACTAGCCAACCGTCCAGTAGCACCCCTACCGTCGACTCCCCGTGGCTTCGACGGAGGAGCTCGCCTTGCGCAGACCCCCACGCCCCCACCCCCGCCCCCTCCGGTTCGCCGCCGTCGCTCTCGCGTCGGCCCTGTTCGTGACCGCCGCCCTCACCGCCCCCACGACCGCGACCGCGACCCCCACCGCCGCGCCGGACTACTGCGGCGGCCGGTGCACCGACATCCTGCCGCCCGGCGAGAACGGCAATGCGACGCTCGCCGAGATCCTGCTCAACCGGATGTTCGGCAGCCGCCCCGCCCACACCGACGACCAGTTGGGCCCGTACTCCGGCCTCGCCTCCGGCTATCCGGGGCTGACCGAGGCCGGGTTGCGCAGCTTCTTCAACGACGCGTCGTTCGGCGTGCCGGCCGACCAGGTGGCCAGCACCGCGACCCCGCGCCCGGACGTGACGATCGTGCGCGACAAGGCCACCGGCGTGCCGCACATCACCGGCACCACCCGGTACGGCACCGAGTTCGGCGCGGGCTACGCCGCCGCGCAGGACCGGCTGTGGGTGATGGACCTGTTCCGGCACGTCGGCCGGGGCCAGCTGTCCGGCTTCGCGGGCGGCGCGGCCGCCAACCGGCAGCTGGAGCAGAGCTTCTGGCAGGCCGCTCCGTACACCGAGGCCGAGTTGCAGCAGCAGATCGACGCGCTGGCGGCCCGCGGCGGCCGGGCCACCCAGGCGCTGGCGGACGCCAACGCCTATCTGGACGGCATCAACCAGTACGTCACCCAGGCGTACAACGGCCGGACCTTCCCCGGCGAGTACGACCTCACCGGGCACATCGACCCGATCACCAACGCCGGTTCGATCGAACCGTTCAAGCTGACCGACCTGGTCGCCCTGGCCTCGGTGGTCGGCGCGCTGTTCGGCTCCGGCGGGGGCGGCGAACTGGCCTCCGCACAGGTCAAGGAGGCCGCCGAGGCCCGGTACGGCAAGGACGCCGGGGACGCGGTGTGGAAGTCGCTGCGGGAGGCCGACGACCCGGAGGCGGTCAAGACCCTGCACGACGGGCAGAGCTTCCCGTACGCGACCGTGCCCGACGCCCCGCAGGGCCAGGCGCTGCCCGACCCGGGCTCGGTGGTGCCCGAACGGATGATCTACGACGCCACCGGATCGGCGAACACCGCGGCCACGCAGGCGAACGGCGTCCTGCCCGGCAATCTGCTCACCGCCAAGCACGGCATGTCCAACGCCCTGCTGGTCTCCGGCGCGCACACCGACGACGGCCACCCGGTCGCCGTTTTCGGCCCGCAAACCGGTTACTTCGCCCCGCAGTTGCTGATGCTGGAGGAGATCCAGGGCCCCGGGATCAGCGCCCGCGGCGCGGCCTTCGCGGGCCTCAGCTTCTACGTGCAGCTCGGCCGCGGCCAGGACTACGCCTGGAGCGCCACCTCCGCCGGGCAGGACATCACCGACACCTACGCCGTCCCGCTCTGCACCACCGACGGCTCGCCGGTCACCACTGCCGCCAACTCCTACCTCTGGCACGGGCAGTGCCTGCCCTTCGACCGGCTGGAGCGCAAGGACGCGTGGAACCCGACCACCGCCGACTCCACCCCGGCCGGCTCGTACACCCTGGTCGCCTACCGCTCGAACTACGGGCTGGTGACGGCCCGCGGCACCGTCGGCGGTGCACCCGTCGCCTTCACCTCGCTGCGTTCCACCTACCGGCACGAGGCCGATTCCATCATCGGCTTCCAGGAGTTGAACGACCCGGCCGCGGTGCACGACGCCCAGAGCTTCCAGCAGGCGGCGCAGGACATCAACTACACCTTCAACTGGTTCTACGCCGACTCCCGCGACATCGCGTACTACAACTCCGGCAACAACCCGGTCCGCGCCCCCGGAGTGGACGCCGGGCTCCCGGTGCTCGCCCAACAGGCCTACGAGTGGGCGGACTTCGACCCGGCGACGAACACCGCCCGGTACACCCCGCCGGCCGAGCACCCGCACTCCGTCGATCAGGACTACTACGTCTCCTGGAACAACAAGCAGGCGGACGGCTTCACCGCGGCCGGCTTCGGCAACGGCTCGGTGCACCGCGCCAACCTGCTGGACGACCGGGTCAAGTCCCTGCTGCGGAACGGCGGCAAGGCGAGCCGGGTCACCCTCACCCAGGCGATGGAGGGCGCCGCCCTGGCCGACCTCCGGGCCGAGGACGTGCTGCCCGACCTGATCCGGGTGCTGCGCAGCGCGCCGGTCACCGACCCGGCCGCCGCCACCGCCCTGCAGCAGCTGGAGGCCTGGCTCGCGGACGGCGCCCAGCGCAAGGAGACCTCACCGGGCAGCCACACCTACGCGGACGCGGCCGCGATCCGGGTGATGGACGCCTGGTGGCCGCTGGTCGCCGACGGCGTGATGCGGCCGGGTCTCGGTGACCAGTTGTTCGGCGCACTGACCGGCGCGCTGCAGATCAACGAGTCGCCCTCCGGCGGCCAGACCGGGGCGACAGCCGGTGGCCCGGTCAGTGCCAACGAGTCGATCCCGCACAAGGGTTCGGCCTTCCAGTACGGCTGGTGGAGCTATCTGGACAAGGACCTGCGGGCCGTCCTCGGCGACCCGGTGGCCGGGCCGCTGGCCCGTCCGTTCTGCGGCGGGGGCGACCTCACCGCCTGCCGCAACGTCCTGCTGACCACCCTCACCCAGGCCGCCGCCCAGTCGTCCGCCCAGGTCTACCCGGGTGACACGGACTGCTCGGCGGGCGACCAGTGGTGCGCCGACACCATCATCCAGCGCCCGCTGGGCGGGGTGACGGACGACAAGACCACCTGGCAGAACCGCCCGACGTACCAGCAGGTGGTGCAGTTCTCCAACCACCGGCCCTGACCGACGGAACGGCCGCCGGCGCCCCACCCGGGGCACCGGCGGCCGCGGCACGCCCAGCCGACCCGCTCGACGACCTCCCGCTCAGCCGATCCGCTTGACGACCTCCCGCTCGGCCTCCCGCAGGTGGTCCGCCTCGTCCCTGAGCCGCACGCCCGCCAGGTGGTAGGCCTTGGGGCTCTGTGCCGTGGCCATCCGTTCGGAGAGGGCCGCCGCCAGCTCGCCCGCGACCTCCACCAGATCGGCGAGCGCCCCGAGCATCACGGCCGCCTCCGCCGCCGGGACCTTGTCCCGCCCGCCGTCCTTCGCCTTCGGCAGGGCGTTCTCCCGCAGCTGCCGCCGCGCCTCGTCGACCGCGTCGACCATCGCCCGAATCCCGCTGTCCATCCCGCTCCCCGGCTTCCGTTCCGTTGTCCGTCCTCGGACACCCCCGCTAGTGTGCCCAACCGGTCAAGATTCAAAAACTCGCCCGGTAGCACCTGAAACAGCCCTAGGCTACTTACATGGCAACAGACGACTCCCTCGCAACCGGCCAGCGCTCGCTCGGCGACCCCACCCTCGGCTACCCCCTCCACCCGCCGCTGACCTCGGGCTGTCCGAACACCGGCACGGCGGACGTCTCCTACCCGGTCGAGGTCGACTACGCCTACGACAAGGTCGACCCGGCCGCCCTGTTCGCCCCGGTGCGGACCCGCGGCGGCCTGGAGCGCTGGGCGCCGCTGCTGCCCCCGCTGCTCGCCCCCGGACTCGGCGAGGGCGCCACCCCGCTGGTCGAGCTCGAACCGGGCGTGTACGTCAAGGACGAGTCCCGCAACCCGACCTGGAGCCACAAGGACCGGCTGAACCGCTGCACCACCAGCGCCGCCGTCGGCGCCGGCGCGCCCGGCATCGCGGTCGCCTCCTCGGGCAACCACGGCGCCTCGGCGGCCGCCTACGCCGCCCGCGCCGGGCTGCCCTGCGTGGTGTTCACCGGCCCGGACACCCCGCCCGCCGTGGACGCCTTCCTCAACGCCTACGGCGCCGTGGTGCTGCCCGTCCCGTGGGAGGCCCGCTGGCCGCTGCTGCGCCGGGTCGTCGAGCGGCTCGGCCTGCATCCGGTCAGCAACCTGACGCCCACCCACACCGGCCACGCCTACGGCCCCGAGGGCTACAAGACCGTCGCGTACGAGATCTTCCAGGACGTCGGCGTGCCGAGCGCGGTGTTCGTCCCCACCGGGTACGGCGAACTGCTCTTCGGGGTGTGGAAGGGCTTCGTCGAGCTGCGTCGGCTGGGCCTCGCCGACCGGGTGCCGCGGATCCACGCCTGCGAGTCGGCGGCCTCCGGCCCGCTGCACCGGGCGCTCGCCGAGGGACTCCCGGCCGCGCACGTGGCGGTCGGCCCGAGCGCGGCCTACTCGATCGCCTCCCCGGTCAGCGGCTACCGGGGCGTGCTGGCGGTGCGCGAGAGCGGCGGTGCGGCGCTCACCCTGGACGACGGCCAACTCGCCGACGCCCAGAGCGAGATGGCCCGCGCCGGACTGTGGGCCGAACTGTCCGCGGCGGCCGGACTGGCCGGCCTGCGCAGCCTCGGCGCGCAGGCCCCGGACGACGGCCCGGTGGTCTGCGTCTCCACCTCCAGCGGCTTCAAGGACAAGGGCATGGGCACCCACCGGACCGCCCCGGCCACCCCGACCTGGGAGGAGGTCGAGCGCCGCCTGCGCGCGGCCGGGATCGCCGCCTGACCGAAGCGCCCGACCGAGCCGCGCACCGAATCCCGGAACCGGAGCCCGGAACCGGAGCCCGCAGACCGAGCCCGAAACAACAGAAGTGCACGACCGGTACCGGAAGCCTGCTGTTCGTCGTACCGTTCGCTGACGTAGGGTCGGCGTTCGCCCACGCACAGCAGGCTTGCTCCGCCCCAATTCCCCCGCGTCGAAGGGCTGTCACCGTGATCCTGTCCTCCCGTCGGCTGTTGCCGCTGGCCGTCGCCGTCGCGGCGGTGCCCGTGCTCGCGCTCCCCGCGGTGCCGTCCGCGGCGGCCTCGTACGGCACCCCGACCATCACCTTCTCAGCCGGCTACCTGTCCGGCGCGGTCGGCGCCACCGGCGATCCGACGGTGAGCGTGACGGTCGCCCAGAGCGGCGCCGGCGCCTCGGCGTTGACGGTCGCCGCCTCGGCCAGCACCCGCGGCAGCGTGGCCCGGGCCGCCGACGTGACGGTGACCGGCAGCGGCGGCACCCGCACCCTGGCGGTCGCCGCCCAGGGCGTCGGCTACACCGACCTGACCGTCAAGGTGACCGGCCTGGGCGGCAAGACCGCCACCCGGACGCTGCACTACGCCGCCTCGGCCGCCGTCCGGGACTCCGCCGCGACCCGCTACCTGACCGGCTCCAGCGACGCCTCGGCCGCGGTGGACGCGGGCGGCGGCTTCATTCTGGTCGGCGACGACGAGTCCAACACCCTGCGGCTCTACGACCGCAACAACTCCGGCGCCCCGGTGCGGACCTGGGACTTCAGCTCGGCGCTCGGCGTCGCCAAGGAGATCGACATCGAGGCCGCCGCCCGGGTCGGCGACACGATCTACTGGACGGGCTCGCTCGGCAACAACAAGGACGGCAAGGTCAAGCCGGACCGGCACACGCTGTTCACCACCAAGGTCACCGGATCCGGCGCCAACACCCAACTGTCACTGGCCGGTTCGTACCACGGCCTGCGCGACGACCTGATCGCCTGGGACAGCGCGCACGGCGACCGCTACGGCTTCGCGGCGGGATCCGCCGAGGGCCAGGCGCCCAAGCAGATCGACGGATTCAACGTCGAGGGCCTGGAGTTCGCCCCGGGCAGCGGCAGCACCGCGTACATCGGCTTCCGCGCCCCGCTCACCCCGGCGGTCACCGGCGGCCGGGCGCTGCTGGTGCCGGTCACCAACTTCCCTTCGCTGTTCGACGGTTCGGCCGCGCACGCGACCATCGGCGAGCCGATCGAGCTGGACCTCGGCGGCCTGTCCGTCCGCGACCTGCGCCGCAACGCGCTCGGCCAGTACCTGATCGTGGCGGGCTCCTGGGCGGCCGAGGACAACTCCGCGCCGTACGCGCTCTACCGCTGGGACGGACGGCCGGGCTCCCAGCCGGTCAAGCTGATCGACCTGCCGACCAGCGACGCCGGCGCCTGGGAGGCCGTCCCGGACGTCCCGGACCTGAACGCCCCCGGTGCCCGCGCCCAGCTGATCACCGACAACGGCTCCGCCGACCTGTACGCCGACGGCACGGACGCCAAGGACCTCACCCACCCGGAGTGGAAGAAGTCCCGCAGCACCTGGTTCACCCTGGGCTGACCACGGCGCCCGCCCAAGACCGGCCCCTCGGCCCCGCCAGGCCGAGGGGCCCTTGCCCACCCGAGCCCTTCCCCCCTTACGCTCCCCTGACCGGACGCCCCCCTGACCGGACGCCCCCCTGAACCGAGCGCCCCGACCCGGCCCTAGACCGTGGTCCGCCCCCGCCGCACGAGCCACCAGGTGAGCGCCAGCGAGAGCACGAACACCGTGAGGTTCAGCCCGTTCTCGATCAGGTGGAAGATCCCCAGCCGGCTCGCCGGCTGGTAGGCCTGCTGGACGCCGACCAGCCCCTGCTGCTGGAGGCAGGAGACGAAGGCGTCGCCCCGCCCGTCCGGGATGCTGCCGCAGTACTGCGTCATCACGTCGCCGTACGCGTGGACGTGCCCGGCCGCGTCCACGAACGGCGCCTTGCCGCCGTCCAGCAGCAGCTCGTTGGGCACCGCCGCCAGCGGATCGGCGCCGGCCGAGCGGTCCGGCCCGAGCGGTAGCACCCGGGTCAACGGGTCGAGCAAGTGCGGGCGCAGCTGTTCCATCGCCCAGTTGCGCAGCCCGAAGGCGCCGAGTACCACCGCGAAGGCGGGCAGCAGCCGGCGCAGCGCCGCACCCGCCGCCACCCCGAACATCGCCCAGGTGAGGCCGAGGGTGAGCGGCATCCAGCCCCCCGCCTGGAAGAGCGTCCCCTCGAACAGGCTGCGCCGGTCGGCGAGGTGGACGAGCTGGGAGACGTGCAGGCACTCGGCGGCGAGCGCGGCGGACAGCACCGCGACGGCGGTGCCTAGCACGGCGAGCTTGCCGAACAGCCAGCGCTGCGGGCTGAGGTCCTGGGACCAGGCGAGCAGCAGCGTGCGGTGCTCGTACTCCTTGGCCAGTAGCGGCACCCCGAGGAAGGTGCCGATCATGGCGGGCAGGAAGACCACCAGGTTGAGCTGGTGGCCGGCGAGGTCGGCGGCGTCCCTGATCCGGGCGGCCCGCTCGTCGGCGACGGCCTTGGTGCAGTCCGACCCGTGGCACAGGTCCATGGCGCTCCGCAGTTCGGCGGCGTTGACGGCCATCCAGACCAGCAGGACGGCCGTGACGGCCGCGAAGCCGATCAGCGCCGCACGGTGCTGGCGCCAGGCCAGCCAGAGGATGCCACTCCACACCCGGCCCCGGACGGCACGCACGGGCCGGGTGTCGTCGGCCGCCGGCCGGGTGGTGACGGGTGCGCTCGCGGTCCGGTCACCCGCGGTACGGTCGCTCACGATCCGGTCTCCTCGAGCGAGGTCCTCAGGTAGGCGAGCACGATGTCCTCCAGGGTGACGGGGTGGCTCGTCCAGCCGGGGGCGTCCAGCGGGGTGGCCGCGCCGAGCAGGCTGCGCACCACGAAGGTGGACTGCCGGGCGGTGTGGCTCCGGTGGACGACCTCCCCGTCGACCGGTGGCCGTTCGGCGCGCGGGCCGGTCAGCCGCAGGTGCTCGGCGAGCAAGTCCTCGGTGTCGCCGTCGAGGATGGAGCGGCCGTGCGAGAGCAGCAGCAAGTGGTCGCCCACCCCGGCGAGTTCGGCGACGACATGGGTGGAGAGCAGCACCGTCATCCCGGTCTCGGCGACCTCGCCGAGCAGTTCGCCGGTGACGGCCTTGCGGGCGACCGGGTCGAGGTTGGCCAGGGGCTCGTCCAGCAGGAGCAGCGAGGGGCACGCGCCGAGTGCGACGGCGAGCGCCACCTGGGCCTGCTGTCCGCCGGAGAGCTTGTCGCAGCGTCGGTCGAGCGGGACGGCGAACCGCTCCAGCCAGTCGAGCGCGCGCCGCTGGTCCCAGACCTGGTTGGTGTGGCGGCCGAAGGTCAGCATGTCGGCGACGCTGAAGCCCCGGTAGAGCGGCTTGTCCTGGGAGAGCAGCACCACCCTGCCGCCGACCCGGTACTCCCCGGCGGTGGGCCGGACCATGCCGCTGACGATCCCCATCAGGGTCGACTTGCCGGCACCGTTGGCGCCGACCAGGGCGATCACCCCACCGGCCGGGAGGGTGAAGGTGCAGTCGTCGAGGGCGGTGACGCCGCGGTACCTCTTGGTCAGCCCGTGCGCCGCGAGCACCGGCTCGGTGGTGATCACTCCCGTACTCCGTGCCATTCGGCACCACGGTCGGCGGCGTCGCGCTCCGCCGCGTCCCGCTCGGCGGCGGCCGGCTCCTCCGCGAGCACCGCCGTGACCAGGGCCTTGACGTCCTCGTCCTCCAGTCCGGCCCGACGGGCATCGGCGGCCCAGCGGGCCAGCCCGGTGCGCAGCCGAGCCATGTCGTGCGGTTCGACCGCGCCGAGCGAGCCGGTGACGAAGGTGCCGGAGCCCTGCCGGGCCTCGACCAGGCCGACGTGCTCCAGCTCCTTGTAGGCCTTGAGCACGGTGTTGGCGTTGACCGTGCACGAGACGACGACGTCCCGTACGGCGGGGAGGCGGTCCCCGGGCTTGAGCACCCCCAGCCTGAGCGCCTCCCGCACCTGGCGGACGAGCTGGGCGTAGGCCGGGACGCTGTCGCTCCGGTCCACGTGGAAATCGATCACGGGGCATCTCCTCGCATCGCTGGGGGTCTTGAGGCACGCCCGTGAATTGTTACGGTCTACTAGAACACTGGTCAACCACTACACTGAAACTTCGTCACCGGATCCCGTGGGCTCACACCTCGACCAGCACCTTCCCCCTGCTGGCCGAGCGGTCGGCGTACAGGCTGCGGTAGGCAGCCGGGATGCTGTCGAAGCCCTGGTGGACGGTCTGCTGGTAGCTCAGCTCCCCGTTGCGCACCAGGGCGCCGAGGTCACGCCGCAACGCGGCCCAGTTCTCCTCGGTGAACCACTCCAGCGAGAAGATGCCGCGGATCACCGTGCGCGGGAACATGATCATCGGCAGCAGCCGGGGACCCACCCAGTCTCCGCCCACCTGGCTGCCCCACTGCCAGCAGACCGCCACCCGGCTGTCCACCGAGAGCATCCGGAACACCGTGTCGGTGAGGGTTCCGCCCAGGCTGTCGAAGTAGCGGTCGATGCCGTCCGGGGCGAGTTCGGCCAGCTCCTTCGCCAGCCGTTCCGGATCGTCGCCGTCCCGGTACTCCAGCACCGCGTCGAAGCCCAGCTCGCGCAGCCGGGCGGCCTTCGCCGGGGTCGCCGTGGTGCCGATCACCCGGGCGCCCCGGTGCCGGCAGAGCTGGCCGACCACCGAGCCGACCGCGCCGCTGGCCCCGCTGACCAGCACGGTCAGTCCGGGCCGCACGTCCAGGAACTTCTCCACCGTCCCCCAGGCCGTCATCCCGGGGCCGCCCAGCAGGCCGAGCGCGGTGCTGATCGGCAGCTGTTCGTCGTAGTCCGCCCGGTCCAGCCGGCGGTAGGCCGGGAAGACCATCGGGAAGGTGCCGGTCTGCCAGAGCCAGGACTCCCCGGTGCCGATCACATGGCTGCGCCAGCCGCCGAAGCCCTGCACCAGGTCGCCGACCGCGAACCGCGCGGCGGGCCCGGCCCGCACCACCTCCATGATCGAGTCGGCGCCCATGTGGTCGCCGACCGGCGTGTCCAGCGCGATCCCCTGGAGGTACGGGTCCACCGACACCCAGCGGGTGCGCAGCAGCATCTCGTCCTCGGCGAGCCGGACGTCCACCTCCTCGACGACCTTCCGGTACATCCGCGCCACGTCCGGCACGCCGTCCACGTGCTCGCGGACGACCCACTTCTCGATCCGCACCTTCTCGGCGGTCCTCAAGGGTTCTGCGGTCGTCGCGGGCTCTGCGGTCGTCGCGGGCTCTGCGGTCGTCGCGGGCTCTGCGGTCGTCGCGGGCTCTGCGGTCCTCATCGGGTGACTCACGAAGTGACTCCAAACTGCCGGTCGTCGGGCCCGACCGGGTCGGTGATCAGGGTGGGCGGCGGCGCGTGGTCGTCCACCTCGGCGGTGAACGGCCGGGCGTCGTCGCGGCAGATGAACTGCACGACGTGGCGGCCGGCGGCGGCCGCGCGGATCAGGCCGCCAGTGGTCGCCCAGACTCCGGAGAGGTAGAAGTTGGCCAGGCCCGGCAGCCCCGGGCCGTTGCGCTTGATCTCCTCCTCCAGGGTCTCCCCGCTCTCCACGAAGGGCTGCCAACCGAGCACCGTGCCGTCGTAGTTGCCGGTGTAGCGGACCTGGGTGAGCGGGGTGGAGACGTCCTTGACGGCCACCGCGTCCCGCAGCCCGGGGTGGTGGCCGTCCAGGAACTCGATGACGGCGTCGCGGACCCGGCGCTTCTCCCGCTGGTACTCCCGGCCCCGGCCGACCGGCAGGGTGTGCAGTTCCTCGCCGCGCCGCAGCCGGGGCGCCTGCTCGGGGCCGGTGCTCAGCGCCCGCCAGGGGGCGATGTCGCAGAAGTAGCTGGCGTAGACGACGGTGGTCCCGGCGGGCGACAGCTCGGGGTAGTGCCGGCTGCGGAACTGGATGTTGATGCTGGGGTGCCGGATGCCGGTGAGCCGCGCCGCGAACTCGTCCTCCAGCAGGTAGGTGGTGCACGGGTCGCCGGCCGGGAAGGGCGTGCGCAGGCCGAGGAAGACGGTCAGGTAGCCGGGGAAGACCATGCCCGGCTCGGTCAGTGTCCGGGTGTAGAGCCGGCGGTAGGTGTCGGTCAGGTAGCGGCCCTTGAGTAGGTCCAGCATCGTGGTGCGGCCGTCGCAGGCGGCCACCACGATGTCCGCGCGCAGCTCGCGCCCGTCACTCAGCCGCACCCCGACGGCGGTGTCCCGCTCGACCAGGATCTCGGTCACCTTGGTGTTGTAGTCGATCTCGCCGCCGAGCCGCCGGTAGCGCTGCTCGATCGAGCGGGCCAGCCCGAGCGAGCCGCCCTCCGGCACTCCGGCGGACTGCCCGGCGTGCGAGGCGAGTTGGAAGTACGTCGGCAGCACCGGGAAGTTGGGGTGCTTCTCGTACAGCACGAAGTTGAACGCCTCGCGCAGCAGCGGGCTGCGGAAGCGGGCCGAGTAGTCGCTCATCAGCACCGAGATCGAGCGCCGGATCACGTTGAAGTACGGCAGGAAGGAGGCGAGCATCCGCCAGCGCTCCCACCGGCCCATCAGTCCGACCGGCTTGAGGAACGGATAACGGGCCAGCGCCAGGCGGAACGTGCGCAGTCCGGCGCAGAACTGCCGGATCTGCCGGGCGTCCTCGGGCGCGAGGTCCAGCAGGTGGGCCTCCAGCCGGTCCGGGTCGGAGTAGAAGTGGACCGCCCGGCCGTCCCGGGTGCGCACCACGTTGAAGACGTCGAAGTTGCGCATCCGCTTGCCCTGCAGCGCGCCGAGCTCCAGCCAGATCCGGTGCATCTCGTTGCCGGGACCGCTGCCCAGCAGCCAGCTGATGCAGCAGTCGAAGGTGAACTCGCCGCGGTCCCAAGCGGTGCAGCAGCCGCCGGGCAGCTCGTGCATCTCCAGGACGCGGGTGCGGTAGCCGTTCATCTGCGCGTAGCAGCCGGTGGACAGGCCGCCGAGGCCGCCGCCGACGATGATCATGGACTGCCTTGGGCTCATTCGGGTACTCCCATGGTGACCGCGTCGAGTTGCGGCAGCGGGCCCCACTTGCCCGGGTGCCAGGGCTCCCGGTTGTCGCTGGGCCAGGCCCGGAACGGCCGGCCGAGTTCCCGGCAGAGGTACTGGGCGGCGTACCGTCCGCTGGTGGCGGCCCGGATCAGGCCGCCCAGCGAGGCCCACTGACCGGCCATCGAGAAGCCGTTGAGGCCGGGCAGCCGCATCCGGTCCCGGTTGACCAGCCGGTTGGCGGCGTCCTCGGCCTCGGAGAACGCCTGCCAGGCGAGGATGCTGCCGTAGGTGTTGCCGGTGAACCGCTCGGTGGTCACCGGCGAGGCGATGTCGACCAGTTCGATCCGGGCGCCGATCCCGGGGTGGGTGCGCTCCAGGAACTCCCGGACGAAACCGGCGACTTGCTGCTTGCGCGCCCGGTAGGCCCTGCGGTCGCGGATCCGCAGCTCCTTCCAGGAGCGGTAGTCGCTGAAGTAGGTGCAGTGCAGCACCGACTTGCCGGGCGGCGCGAAGCCGTCCGCGTAGTTCGACCGCAGCTGAACCACCAGGCTCTGCTGGAGCGAGCCGGGCAGCCGGGCGGCGTCCTCGGGCGTCAGCAGGTAGGTGGTGCTGTGCGGTTCGCCGGCCGGCAGCGGGCCCTCCACGCCGACGAAGGCCGAGACCACCGCCGGGTAGAGGTTGCCGGGCTTGTCCAGCAGTTCGCCGTACAGCCGGTCGGTGGCGGGGCTGGAGTAGCGGCCGCGCAGCAGCCGGTCGAGAACCGTCGGGCCGTCGCAGGCGGCCACCACGTGGTCGGCGAAGTGCCGCGTGCCGTCGCGCAGTTCGACGCCGACGGCGCGCCCGTCCTCGACCAGGATCCGGTCCACCCGGCAGCGGTAGCCGATCACCCCGCCGAGCGAGGTGTAGCGCTCCTCCACCGAGCGGGCCAGCCCGAGCGAACCGCCCTGCGGGAAGCCCGCGTTGCCGGTGTGGGCGGCGGCCAGGGTGTACAGGTAGGGCAGCAGCGGGAAACCGGCCGGCTCCTGGAGGAACATCGTGGGGAAGGCCCGGCGCAGCAGTGGGTCCTGGAAGCGCTCGGCGAAGCCGCTCATCGGGGTGGTCGCGGTGCGCCAGAACAGCCGGAAGGCGGGCAGCAGGCCGCGCAGGGTGCGCAGCCGTTCGGCGGTGGTGCGCAGCGGCGGCGGGGTGAGGTCCCAAGGCAGGTCGATCGCGGCGAAGCGGCGGAGGTCCCGGCAGAAGGCCCGGATCGGCGCGGCGTCGCCGGGGGCGAGGGCCAGGAGGTGGGCCTCCAGCCGGTCCGGGTCGGTGTGGAAGGTGACGGCCCGGCCGTGTTCGTCGACGACCCGGTTGAAGGTGTCGAAGTGGGTCACCGACTTGCCGTCCAGGGCACCGAGTTCGCGCCAGACCTGGTGGGCTCCGGTGCCCTCGGCGGTGCCGATCAGCCAGTCGATGCAGTAGTCGAACAGGTAGCCCTGCCGGGACCACGCGGTGCAGCAGCCGCCGGGCAGCACGTGCTTCTCGAAGATCCGGGTCTCCAGCCCGCTCATCTGGGCGTAGCAGCCGGTGGCGAGGCCGGCCAGGCCGGCCCCGATCACGATCACCCGGGGCGGGCCGGCGGTGGCCCGCTCCCGGGCGGACCAGTCCGGCCCGCGGTCAGCCGCGGCCATCGGCGCCGCCTCCCACCCGGAGGTCGGCCGCCCGAAGGTCGGCGGCCGGGGCGGCGGCCAGCAGCCCGGCGGCCAGTTCGGCGTTGCGGGCGGCGAAGTCGCCGTCCAGCATCTCGGCGTGGCTGCCGTGGCCGGGGTGCACGGCGGTGCCGGTGGTGGAGGCGCCGTGCCAGGAGCCCGGTTCGCCGGCCGTGTGGAGGCCGAGCCGCTCGCGCTCGCAGACCACGTCCAACCGGGCCCGGACGGTACCGGTGTTGGGCGTGCGACTGGAGAACTCGAGGTAGTCCCGGGCCTGTTGGAGCGTCTCCTGGGCGACGATCGTGGAGCCGGTGTGGCGGCGCAGGTGCTCCCGGAGTTCGCGTTCGAAGACGGCCACGTGCTCGGCGCCCAGGTCGAAGGCGTCCAGGACCCGGTAGGCGTCCACCAGCAGCAACGCGTCGACGGTGCGGCCGCGCCGTTCCAGCTCCTTGGCCACCTCGAAGGCGAGGTTGCCGCCGAGCGAGTAGCCGAGCAGCAGGTACGGCCCGTCCGGATGCAGCGCCTCGACCAGGTCTGCGTATCGGGCGGTCTTGTCGTCGCCGGTCAGGTAGTTGAAGGCGGCGATCCGGTGCCCGGGCAGGTGGGCGGCGAGCTGGCGGTAGACCAGGCCGTGCCCACCGGCCGGCGGGAAGCAGAACACCGTACGGGCCTGCGGCGCCTCGGCGTTGAACCACAGGTGGGGCTGGCCGCCGGCCACCTCGCCGGTGATGATCTGCTCGACGGTGCGGGCCATCCCGTGCAGGGTGGTGACCTTGAACAGCAGGCCGACCGGGATGCTGATGTTGAACTCGGTCTGCAGGTGGTGGATCAGCTCGATCAGCCGGATGGAGCTGCCGCCGAGCTCGAAGAAGTCGTGCTGGAGGCCGACTTCGGCCACGCCGAGCAGCTTCTGCCAGTGTTCGGCGACCCGCGTCTCGTAGAGGGTCACCGGCGGTTCGTGCCGGGCGCCGCCGGTGTCGGCCTCGGGCTCGGGCAGGGCGGCGAGGTCGACCTTGCCGTTCGGGGTGAGCGGCAGGGCGGGCAGTTCGGTGAGGTAGGAGGGGATCATCACGGTGGGCAGGTGTTCGGCGAGGTGGCGGCGCAGTTCGCGGCGGTCCAGCCGAACGCCCTCGGCGGGCACCAGATAGGCGGCCAGCACCGCCTCGCCCGCAGCGTCCTGACGGACAGTCACGCAGGCTTCGGCGAGTTCGGGCCGGGCGGTCAGGTGGGTCTCGATCTCACCGGGTTCGATCCGGTGGCCGCGCACCTTGACCTGGTTGTCGATCCGGCCGAGCAGGTGCGCGGTGCCGGCGGTGTCCCAGTGGCCGAGGTCGCCGGTGCGGTAGAACCGCCGGGGGGTGCCGTCCAGGTCGAGTTCCCGGAAGCGCCGTTCGGTCTGTTCCGGGTCGTTGGGGTAGCCGGCCGCGACGCCCGCGCCGCCGATCCACAGTTCGCCGGGCACCCCGACCGGGACGGGCTCGCCGTAGCGGTCCAGGACGTACAGCTCGCTGTTCGGGAAGGGGCGCCCGATCGGGACCATCCGGCCGGGTTCCAACTCCTCGGCGCCGCCCTCGTAGTAGCTGCTGTCCACGGTGGCCTCGGTCAGGCCGTAGGAGTTGACCAGCCTGGTCCCCGGGCCGCACAGGGCGCGCAGTCGGCGGTGCTCGGCGGCCTTCCAGGAGTCGGAACCGACCACCAGCAGCCGCAGGAAGTCCAGCCGCTGCCCGGAGCGTTCGCAGTGGGCCAGCAGGGCGCGGGCCACGGCTGGCACGAACTCGCCGCAGTCCACCGCTTCTTCCCGCATCACCCGGTACAACCGGGCGGTGTCGAAGAGCAGTTCGCGGTCGACCAGGACGAGGGTGCCGCCGGTGCCGAGCGCCCGGGCGAGGTCGCCGGAGAACACGTCGAAGGCGCTGCCGGCCATTTGGAGGTGCACCCGGGCCTCGGTGTCCAGCCGGTACTCGGCGCGCCAGCCGGCCGTCGCGGCCGCCAGGTTGCGGTGGTCGACCCGGACGGCCTTGGGGCGCCCGGTGGAGCCCGAGGTGTGGATCACGTACGCGGGCCGGTCCGGGTCGGCCGGGGGCAGCGGCCCGGCGCCGCCGGCGGGGCCGTCCAGCTCGGCCAGGGTGACCAGCGGGGCGGGCAGTTCGGCCGGGAGGGGACGGCGTTCGTCCACCACGACCAGGGCCGCCCCGGCGTCGGCCACCTGGTACGCCAGCCGGTCGGCCGGGTGGCCGGGGTCGAGCGGCAGGTAGGCGGCGCCGGCCCGCCAGACCGCCAGCAGGGTGGTGATCAGCTCGGGTGACTTGTCCAGGCAGACCGCGACCACCGAGCCCTCGCCGACGCCGAGTCCGCGCAACCGGGCAGCGGCCCGCTGGGACGCGCGGTCCAGCTCGCCGTAGCTCAGCCGCCGGACGGCGTCCCGGCCGGGGGCGACCACCGCGACGGCCTCCGGGTGCTCGGCGGCGGCCTTGGCGATCAGCTCGGGCAGCGGCACGTCGTGGTCGATCCGCCGCCCGGCGCCGCTGAACTCGTCGAGGATGCGACGCCGTTCGGCCTGCTCCAGGATCGGCAGCCGGCCGACCGGTTCACCCTCGGCGGCCCGGGTCATGGCGTCCAGCAGGTTGCGGTAGTGCGCTGCCAGGCGCCGGACGGTGCCGGGCTCGAAGAGGTCGGAGTTGTACTTGAGGACGCAGTGGTAGCAGCCGTCCGCGCGGTCCTCGTAGGCGGACAGGGTGAGGTCGAACTGCCCCTCTTCCTCCGGGAGTTCGATGTACTCCAGGTGGTAGCCGAAACGCTCCACGGCGACCTTGTGGGTGAGCAGGATGAACATCGCCTGGAACACCGCGGAGCGGCTCGGGTCGTGCTGCAGGCCCAACTGCTCGACCAGCAGTGGGAACGGGTACTCCTGGTTGTCCAGCCCGCCGAGCACGCTCTCCCGGACCCGTGCGATCAGCTCGGTCACCGTCGGCTCGCCGGCCAGGCTGACGTGCAGCGGCAGCGGGTTGACGAAGTATCCGTAGACGGAGCCGAACTCCTCCTGGGTGCGGCCGGTGACGGGGCTGCCGACCACGATGTCCGGCTGCCCGGACCAGCGGTGCAGCAGCAGGTAGTAGGCGCTGAGCAGCACCATGAACGGGGTGGCGCCGTTCGTGCGCGCCAACTCGTGAACACGAGCCGTCAGTTCGCCGTCCAGCTGGAAGAACTCGGAGGCCCCGTTGTGGGTCTGCACCGCCGGGCGCGGCTTGTCGGTGGGCAGGGCGAGGACGGGCATCGCGGCGGGCAGGTGGCCGCGCCAGTAGTCGAGCATCCGCTGCGCCTGCGGTCCGGCCAGGAAGCGGTTCTGGTGGTTGAGGAAGTCCAGGTAGCGGGCGGCCACCGGGGGCAGTTCGGGGGTGCGGCCGCGGCGCAGCGCCTGGTAGACCTCGAACAGCTCCTCGATGAAGGTGAAGGTGGAGATCGCGTCCGAGACGATGTGGTGGACGGCCTTCATCAGCACCCAGCGGTCCGGTCCGCGCCGGAACAGCCGCAGCCGCACCAGCGGGTCCTCGGCGAGGTCGTACGGCCGCCGGTACTCGCGGACGATCAGCTCGTGGATCTCCTCCCAGGGGCGGCCCTCGACGTCGAACAGCCCGGTGTCGGCCACGACTTCGCTGCGGATCCGCTGGACGGGGCGGCCCTCCTCGGCGGTGAAGGCGGCGCGCAGGCCGGGGTGCCGGGCGACCAGGAAGGCGAAGGCGGTGAACACCAGCTCCGGGTCGAGTTCGGCGCGCACCTCGACGGCGCCGCCGATGTTGTAGGCGAAGCCGTCCGGGTGCAGCTGGCGCAGGAACCACAGCGCCTGCTGGTTGTGGGTGAGCGGGTAGCGCGAGGCGTCGGTGTGCAGCTCGACCTCGGCCCGCTCCGGGCCGCCCTCGGCGGCGAGCCGCTCGGCCAGGCCCTCGGTGAGCAGCTCGACCAGGTCGGCGACGCTGCCGTTGCTGAGCAGTGCCACCACCGGCAGGGCGACGCCGAGTTCGCCGTGCACCCGGGCGCGCAGCTCCATCGCGAGCAGCGAGTCCAGGCCGTGGGCGCCGAGCCGGGTGTCGGGGGTGATCCGCTCGGTACCGGTGCGCAGCACGGCGGCGGCGGCCGCGGTGAACCGTTCGGTGACCAGCGCGCGGCGGGTCTGCGGGTCGGCGGCGCGGTAGCCGTCCAGGAAGCCGCCGCTCTCCGCCGGGGCCCGCTCGGCGGCGTTCGCGGCCAGCTCGGCGACCAGCGGCGGCGGGGTCGGGTACCAGGCGAGGAAGGTCGGCCAGTCGACCACGGTGGCGACCAGCAGTTGGGCGCGGTCCTGCCCGAGGACGCGTTCCAGCACGGCGGTGCCGGCCTCCGGCGGCAGCGAGCTCATGCCGCGGGCGTCGCGGTAGTGGGCGACCAGGCCGAGTTCCTCGATCATGCCGGTGGCCCAGGGGCCCCAGTCCAGGCTGAGTGCGGGCAGGCCGGCGGCCCGGCGGTGGTGGGCGAGGGCGTCCAGGAAGGCGTTGCCGGCCGCGTAGTTGGTCTGCCCGGCGGTGGTGAGCAGCGAGGCGACGGAGGCGAACAGCACGAAGTGGTCGAGTGGTTCGTCGGCCAGCAGCCGGTGCAGCAGGTGGGCGCCGGTGACCTTGGGGGCGTACCCGGCGTCGAAGGCGGGGCGGTCCATCTGCGCCAGCAGGGTGTCCCTGACCTGTCCGGCGAGGTGGAACACGCCGCGGATCCGCGGCAGCCGGCGCTGCCGGTGGTCGGCGAGCCAGTCGGCCAGGGCGCTCCGGTCGGTGACGTCGACGGCGGCGAGCAGTGGTTCGGCGCCGAGTTCCTCCAGTTCGCGCAGGAAGGCGATCCGTTCGCCGGCCGGGCTCGCCGGATCGACGGTGTGCCATGCGGCGCGCGGCGGCAGGGCGGTGCGGCCGACCAGGACGAGGCGCCGGGCGCCGCGGCGCACCAGGGTGCGGCAGAGCAGCCGGCCGAGCGCGCCGAAGGCTCCGGTGACGAGGTAGCTGCCGTCGGGGCGCAGCACCGGCGGGAGCGGCCGGGTGAGGCCCTCGGCGGGGCGCAGCCGGCTGGTGAGCCGGCGCTCGGCCCGCAGGGCGAGTTCCGGTTCGGCGTCCTCGGGGGTGACGAGTTCCGCGAGCAGTGCCTCGGCCTGTTCGGCGGCCGGGGCGGCGAGGTCCAGGTCGATCAACCGGCCGCGCTGGGCGACGAGTTCCTGCTGCCAGAGCACCCGGCCGATGCCCCAGGCGGGGGCGCCGAGCGGCTCGACCGGCTCGTCCGGGAGGACGGCCTGGGTGCCCCGGGTGACGATGTGCAGCCGGCCGTCGGGGCGGGCGGCGGGCAGCGCCTGGGCGAGGGGGATCAGCGAGTAGGCGCCGAGGGTGGCGAGCCGGTCGAGCCGCCCGGGGTCGGTGGCGTCCAGGGCGGGCAGGTCGAGGTTCCACAGGTGGACGACGGTCCGGTAGCAGGGGTCCAGGTCGGCGAGCAGCTGCCGGAGGTCCTCGGCGGAGTCGGGCCGTACGGTGCTCTCCTGGGCGCCGGGCGCGTAGGCGGCGCCGGGCCGGACGAGGTGGCTGCGGGCGCCGCGCTCGGCGGCCAGCGCGGCCAGCCGCTCGGCGAGGCCGCCGGAGTCGGCGAACAGCAGCAGATCACCGATCGGCTGCTCGGCGGGCGCGGCCGGGGTGTCCTGCCAGCCGAGTTCGGTGAGCCAGCCGTCGATGGTGGCCAGGCCCACCGAGCCGGCCGCCTTGGTGACGTCGGCGGCCTTGAAGCCGGTGATCCGGCCGAGCGGGGTGCCGTCCTCGGCGTACAGGGCGAGGTCGCCGAGGAGTTCGCCGCCGCCGTCCCGGGTGACGGTGGCGTGCGCCCAGAGCGGCTGGTCGCCGATGGCGTCGAGCCGGACCTCCGCGATGGAGACCGGCAGCCGGACACCGCCGTCCTCGGGCTCGTGCAGCCGGGTGGTGAGCAGGGTCTGGAAGCAGGCGTCGAGCAGGACGGGGTGCAGGTGGTGGTCGGCCGCGTCGGGACCGAGTCCGTCGGTGGGGCGGATCCGGGCGAGCGCCTCGCCGGGCCCGGCCCACACCTCGGCGACGGCCCGGAAGGCGGGCCCGTAGTCGTAGCCGCGCTCGGCCAGCCGCCGGTAGCAGTCGGGGCCGTCGAGGTGCTGCCCGCGGGCGCGCAGCGCGGCCAGGTCGGGGGCGGGCCCGTGGGAACGGCGCTGGCCGGTGCGGACCCGGCCGCCGGCGTGCACGACGGGTTCGGCGCCGGCCGGGGTGGCGGCGATGGTGAAGCGGGCGTCCTCGGGGGCGAAGCCGAGCTGGACCGGGACGGGTTCGGTGTCGGAGAGGAACAGCGCCCGGTGCAGTTCGATCTCGGCCAGCACCACCTCGGTGCCGCCGGTCAGGGCGCGGACGGCCTGGGCGGCCATCTCCAGGTAGCCGGCGGCGGGGAAGACCGCCCGGCCCTCGATCCGGTGGTCGTCCAGGTAGGGCAGCCGCTCGGGGTCGAGCGCGGTGGTCCAGGTGGGCTGGGCGGCGGTGGTGCGGCGGCCGAGCAGCGGGTGGTCGAGCTGTCCGAGCCGGACCTGCTCGACCGGCTTCGGCTCGACCCAGTAGCGTTCGCGCCGCCACGGGTAGCTCGGCAGCGGCACCGGGCGCCCGGCCGGGTGCAGTGCTTCCCAGCTCAACTCCACCCCCAGGGTGTGGAGTTCGGCGAGCGTACGGGCGATGCGCTCGGGTTCGTCCTGCTGCCGGCGGATCGACGGCAGCGGGTGCGCCCGCTCGGCGCACTCGCGGATCGCGTGCCCGAGCACCGGGTGCGGGCCGACCTCCAGGAACAGCCGGTGGCCGTCCTCGGCCATCCGCTCGACGGCGGCCCGGAAGCGCACCGGGTTGCGGACGTTGCCCCACCAGTAGCCGGCGTCCAGCTCCGGCCCCCGGGCGATCCCCTCGCGGGCGGTCAGGTAGAGCGGCAGCTTCGCCTGCTGGGGCTTGATGCCGGCCAGGGCGGCGAGCAGTTCCTCCCGGATCGGGTCCATCCGCACGCTGTGGTACGGGACTTCGACGTCGAGGAAGCGGGCGAACACGCCCTGCCGGTCCAGCTCCCCGGCCAGTTCGCGCAGTGCCTCGGTGTCCCCGGCGAGGGTCACCGCGGAGGGACTGTTGACGGCGCCGAGCGAGACCAGGTCACGGTAGGGGCGGATCCGGCGCTCCGCCTCGGCCTCCGGCAGGCCGACGGCGAGCATCGAGCCCGTCCCGGCCAGCCGCTGCTGGAGTCCGCTGCGGGCGAGCACCACCCGGACGGCGTCGGCCAGGTCGTAGACCCCGGCCTCGTGGAAGGCGGCGACCTCCCCGGTGCTGTGGCCCACCACCGCGTCGGGGCGCACCCCGTGGCTCCGCCAGAGCGCCGAAAGGCCCAGCTGGACGGCGAAGTTGGCGGGCTGGGCGAGCCAGGTCCCGGCCATCCTGGAGTCGGCCTCGTCGCGGCCGAGTTCCGTCAGCAGCGACCAGCCGGCCTGGGCGCGGATCTCGGCGTCCACCGCCCCGACGGCCTCCCGGTAGACCGGCTCGCTCTCGTACAGGCCCCGGCCCATCCCCCACCACTGCGGGCCCATGCCGGTGAACACCCAGGCCAGGCGCCGATCTCCGGGCTCCAGGGCGCGGCCCTGGACGACCCTCGGGTGGGCCTCGCCGCGTGCCGCGGCGGTCAGTGCCTCGGCCAGGTCGGCCGGTCCGGTGTGCACCACTGCGAGCCGCTCGGGCAGGTGCTGGCGGCGGTGGGCCAGGGTGTGACCGAGGTCGGCCGGGCAGGCGCCGTCGGCCAGCTCCTGCCGTACGGCGGCGGCGAGTTCGGGCAGTCCGGCGGCGTCCCGGGTACTCAGCGGCAGCACCGTGACGGCCGGCCGGGGCGCGGGGGCGGGGGGCGCGGGCGGCGGCGGTTCCTCCAGCAGGACGTGGGCGTTGGTGCCGCCGAAGCCGAAGGAGTTGACGCCGGCCCGGGCCGGGCCCCGGTGGTCGGGCCAGTCGACGGGAGCGGTCGGGATGTCGAAGGGCAGCGCGGCCAGGTCGATGGCCGGGTTGGGCCGCTCCAGGTTGAGGTGCGGCGGGATGCGGCGGTGCTTGAGCGCCAGCGCGGTCTTGATCAGCCCGGCGACGCCGGCGGCGGCCTCGGTGTGCCCGATGTTGGTCTTCACCGAGCCGACGTAGCAGCGCTCCCCCGCACGGCGGCCGATGCCCAGCACCCGGCCGAGCGCGGCCGCCTCGATCGGGTCGCCGACCGGGGTGGAGGTGCCGTGCGCCTCGACGTACTGCAGGCTGCCGGGCGTCACCCCGGCCCCGGCGCAGACCCGCTCGATCAGGGCCGCCTGGGCGTCCGCGCTGGGGACGGTGATGCCGTTGGTGCGGCCGTCCTGGTTGACGCCGGTGCCGAGGATCACCGCGTGCACCTGGTCCCCGTCGCGCAGCGCGTCGGCGAGCCGCTTGAGCACCACCACGCCGACCCCCTCGGCCCGGACGTAGCCGTCCGCGGCGGCGTCGAAGGCGCGCGAGCGGCCGTCGGCGGAGAGGAAGCCGCCCTTGGTCTCGGCGATCGTGTACTGCGGCGCCATGTGCAGCAACGCACCGCCGGCCAGGGCGAGTTCGGTCTCACCGCGAAGTAGGCTCTGGCAGGCCAGGTGGACCGCGACCAGGGAGGAGCTGCAGGCGGTGTCGATCGAGACGCTGGGGCCGCGGAAGTCGAAGCAGTGTGAGATCCGGTTGGACACCATCGTCATCATGGTGCCGGTGGCGGTGTGCGCGGCGATGGTGGCGAAGTCGAGGTCGGCGAACTGGAGGATCTTCCAGTCCAGGGTGAAGGCGCCCATGTAGACGCCGACGTCCCGCCCGGCCAGTTCGCCGGGGCGCAGCCCGCCGTCCTCCAGCGCCTCCCAGCTCACCTCCAGGAGCTTGCGCTGCTGCGGGTCCATGTGTTCGGCCTCGCGCGGGCTGATCCCGAAGAAGGCCGGGTCGAAGGTGTCGAAGCCGTCGATGTAGCCGCCCCGGCCGCCGATCAGCCGGCCCGGCTTGGCCCGGTCCCGGCTGCCCAGGGTGCCGGTGTCGTACCGGTCGGCGGGGGTGTCGGTGAGACAGTCCCGGCCCTCGATCAGGTTGCGCCAGTAGGTCCGGTGGTCGTTGGCGTGTCCCGGCAGGCGGCAGCCGATGCCGGTGATCGCGATCCGTTCGCAGGGCACGGCGAAGGGCGAGGTGGTCATGGTCCATTCCGAGGGTGGTGGCGGCGCGGGCGCGGGCGGGGTGGCGTGGGGGGGTGGGGGGACTCGGGGCCCGGCGGGCCTCGTCGGGTCGGCCGTCGGCCCGGCGGGCCGGCGAGGGGTCAGACGGACTGCTCGGTGGTCTCCATCCGGCGCCAGGGGTGCAGCAGGGTGGCGCCGAGCTCCCCGGTGGCCGGGAACGCGGTCGGGTCGGTGAGACCGACGGTTTCCGGGATCCGTCCGGGCCGCCAGGTGAAGCTCCCGAAGACGTGGTCCCACAGCGACAGGTCGGAGGCGTAGTGACCGGCTTCGGCGAGGTCGGTGCTGTGGTGCAGGCGGTGGAGTTCCGGGCCGGCCAGGACGTGACCGAGCCAGCCGATGCGGACGTCGATGTTCGCGTGAACGAAATACCCCTGCGCCATCACGAATATTCCGACTACGAACACTGAATCCGCCGAGAACCCGATGATCGCCAGCAGGAGTTGGACCACGGACTGCGCGAACAGCACGTCCAGGAAATGGTTCACGCCGTTGTTGGCGACGTTCACCTTGTCCGGGACGTGGTGCACGCCGTGCAGTCGCCAGAGCCAGCGGTTCCGGTGCGACCAGCGGTGCACCAGGTAGTCGCCGAGCGAGCCGAGCAACAGGGCGAGCGGGATCTCCGCTGCGAACGGCAGCGCCGGACGGCTCGGTCCAACCACCCCCACCAGCGCGGTCACCAGCCCCTGGGCGAGTCCGCCGCCGAGCATGCTCAGCACGAAGTACACCCCGTACCAGCGGAGTTCACGACCGCTCGGGTGCCAGTCGGCCCGGTGGGGGATCACCCGCTCCAGCGCCGCCAGGTAGCAGATGACGGCGATCAGCACGAGCGGGGAGACCTGGTCGGGCGCCCAGTGGAAGCGCAGTGTCGCGACGGCAGTGCACAGCACCCCCAGGAGCAACAGCGGATGGGCGAGCCGGCGTGCGATGGCGGACAGCACGCTCCCCCTAGTTCTTCGCGGACCAACGAATGGAAACGTCAGAGACTCTAGCGGGAGCCGATGGAACGGTCAGTCATTCGACGTGTTAACGCCATGAATAACCCGATCGGCGGAAGATGCGCACACGAAGTTGACGAAAGGGCGGCGTGAATGAGGCGCGTTCGACCCGCGTCCACGGGGCACCGGAGTGCGGCAGGAGGAACGCTCGGAAGGCCCACCACCCGCGCCCCCTTTCGGGATCCGCCCGGACCGGCCCGCCTCAGGGGCCGGCCAGCTCCGCCAACCGCCGGGCCGTCTGCGGCTCGTGGGCCGCGAGGCGATCCCGCAGCCCGCGCAGCTCGTGGCCGACCAGCGCGGGCAGGGCGGCCGCCGGGGCGGACTCCAACGCCGGCACCAGCAGTTCGACGGCTGTCCGCGGATCGTGCGCGCAGACGTGGCAGTCGGCGGCCCGGACGGTGAACAGCAGGCGGCTGGACGGCAGCTGGGTCGGACCGAGCAGGCCGAGCGCCGTCTCGGTGGCGGCCAGCGCCCGCCGGGCCAGCCGCGGATCGTCCACCGCGGCGGCGAGGTCGCGCAGCGCGGCGGCCGCGGCGGACTCCACCCGCAGCCGCATCGAGGCGATGGACAGCCACGGCACGTCCGCTTCGTCCCGGGCGCCGATCCGCTCCACGTCCGCCCGGGCCAGGCCGATCTGCCGCACGGTGCCGCGCACGTCCCCGGTCAGCGCCCGGGCGCGGGCCCGGCTGATCCGGCCCATCGCCCCGGCCCACGGCCGCCCGGGGGCGACCAGGTCGATCTCCCGCGCGTAGCCGAGCGCGGCCACCGGATCACCGTCCAACCGGGCCAGGATGCTGAGGTCGCTGAGCGTGCCCACCTGGGTGGCCCGGTCGCCGGCCAGTCCGGCCCAGGTGAGGGCGCGGTCGAAGCAGGCCATCGCGGTGGCGTTGCGACCGCTCTGCATCCGCAACGCGCCCGCCGCGTGGGCGTGTTCGGCCGCCAGTCGGGCCAGCGGGCGGCGCTGGGCGGCGGGCGCGACGGCCAGCCGGGCCAGCACCACCGCCAGGGTGCGTTCGACGGCGGCGACCAGCCCCGGGCGGGCGCCGGCCTCCGCGGCGCGCAGCTGGGCGGCGAGCAGCCCGGCCAGGGCGTGCGCGGTGACGGCGTCCAGCGGCGGGGCGGCGGCGGGCTCGGCGGCGCAGAACTCGGCATACAGGGCGGCGAGTTCGCCGGGCGGCGGCACCTCGCATCCCTCGGCGTCGTGCAGCGGGCAGAGCAGTCCGTAGTCCGGCAGCCTGGCCGGTGCGAGCGCGGCCGGTGCGAGCAGGGACGGATCACCGGGGGCGGGGCCGTCCGGTGTGCCGCCGGGCAGGGGCGGCCGGAGCAGACCGGGGGCGAAGGGGGCCGGCAGGAGCAGCTCGGCGGTCTCGGCGCGCAGACAGGTCGCGACCAACTCTCCGTCGGCACCAAGCAGTTCGTCGATCCGACCGGCGACCTTCGGGGTGACCCGGCGGGCTCCGTGCTCGATCTTGCTGACCGCGGTGTGGTCGTAGCCGATCCCGGCACCCAGCTGCGCCTGGGTGAGCCCGGCCCGGCGCCGCCAGTGCCGCAGCCGGGCGCCGAACTCCCGCCAGGCGCCCGCGTCCTGGGGCCTGGGCGGCGCCGGGGCCGAGGCGGCGGGGGCCACACGCTTCCGGTGCACGGCTGCCTCCCCGGGGACGGGCCCCTGACGCGGGGTCCTGGGACGAGTCCGACGAACCCGACGAGGCCTGCGCGTCCGACGAGCCCCGACGAAGAGTCGGGCGGTTCCGCCGAGGAGGACGGTACTCGATGAGCACCGCCCCGTACATGAGGTGGTCTCAACCACTGTCGAGAAAGCCCAGCTTGACGCGAAACGGCGCCCGCACCTTGACGGAATTTGCCAACCCCATGCCGAGCCCGCACCAGCCATTGACCCGAGCATGACGCCATGTGAGTGTTCGGGCACCCGAGCGCGGACGGCCCGCAGCGGCCGTCCCCAGACACGGCCTGCGGTGCGCCACCAGCCTTGCCGTCCGCGGTCGAGGACCCCCACTTGCGAGGAGCCTCGATGCAACGCAGAGTTTCCCCAGGCCGGTTGCTCACCACGGCGACCACCCTGACCGTACTGGCCGGCCTGATCGGCGCCACCGCCGGAACGGCCACCGCCGCGCCCTCCCCCTCCCCCGCACCGCCCAGCGCCCTTGCCGCCGCCGTCAGCGCCGCCGACGCGGCCGCCGCGGCCGGCACCGACGCCCTGGCCAAGGGACCGGACGAGACCTACGAGCGGAAGTCCGTCACCCCCTGGCTGAACGGCCTCTACTCCGTCTCCTACGAACGCAGTTACCGCGGCCTGCCGGTGGTCGGCGGCGACGCCGTGGTGCTCGCCGACGGCAAGGGCACCGTCCGCGGCCTCCAGTCGGCCGCCACCGGGCCGGTCGGCGGCTCCACCACCCCCCAGATCAGCGCCGCCCAGGCGGAGAAGACCGCGCGCACCAAGCTGCCGACCGTGGACAAGGTGGAGTCCCGCCGCCTTGTCGTCCGGGTCAAGGACGGAGCCGGCCGGCTCGCCTGGGAGACGGTGCTCAACGGCCGCACCGAGCACGCGCCCAGCCGGCTGCACGTCTTCGTCGACGCCGCCACCGGCGAGGTGGCGGACAGCTACGACGACGTCGAGGCCGGCACCGTCAACAGCAAGTGGAACGGCCCCGGCCCGCTCACCATCAGCACCACCAACTCCGGCGGCTCGTACGCGCTGCGCGACCCGAACCGGCCCGGCCTGTCCTGCTCCGACAACGACACCGGCCAGGTGTTCACCAAGTCCACCGACTCCTGGGGCAACGGCAACCCCTCCAGCCGGGAGACCGGCTGCGGCGACGCCATGTGGGCGGCCCAGAAGGAGTGGGACATGCTCCGCGACTGGCTCGGCCGCAACGGCCACGACGGCAACGGCGGCAGCTGGCCGATCAAGATGGGCCTCAACGACGTCAACGCCTACTGGGACGGCAGCTCGGTCTCCATCGGCCACAACCAGGCCGGCCAGTGGATCGGCGCCCAGGACGTCGTCGGCCACGAGTTCGGCCACGGCATCGACCAGTACACCCCCGGCGGCGCCGACAACGAGAACGGCCTCGGCGAGGGCACCGGCGACATCTTCGGCGCGCTCACCAAGGAGTACAACAACGAGCCCGCCCCGTACGACTACCCCGACTACCAGGTCGGCCGCATGATCAACCTGGTCGGCCAGGGCCCGATCCGCAACCTCTACCAGCCCTCGCTGGTCAACAACGACCCCGACTGCTACTCCTCCTCGATACCGAGCACCGAGGTGCACGCGGCCGCCGGCCCGCTCAACCACTGGTTCTACCTGCTGTCCAACGGCTCCAACCCGGGCGGCGGCAAGCCCACCAGCCCGACCTGCAACAACTCCAGCGTCACCGGCATCGGCGTCAAGCAGGCCGGCCAGGTCTGGTACGGCGGCATGCTGCTCAAGACCAGCGGCATGACCTACAAGCGGTACCGCACCACCACCCTGACCGCCGCCAAGAACCTCGACCCGAGCTGCACCTTCTACAACCGCACCAAGGCTGCCTGGGACGCCATCAGCGTGCCCGCCCAGAGCGGCGACCCGAGCTGCACGCCGTCCGGCAACAACGACTTCTCGCTCGCGCTCGGCCCGGCGGCCGGCTCCGTCCAGCCCGGCGCCTCGACCACCGCGACGGTCTCCACCGCCGTCACCTCGGGCACCGCGCAGACCGTCAACCTGACCGCCACCGGCGCCCCCACCGGCGTCACCGCGACGCTCAACCCCGGCTCCGTGCAGGCCGGTTCGTCCGCGACCCTGACCCTCTCGGCCTCCTCCGGCGCCCCCGCCGGCACCTACGTGATCACCGTGACCGGCACCGCCGGCGCGGCCACCCACACCGCCCAGTACACCCTGACCGTCGGCGGCGGCGGCACGCCCGGCGGGCCCGCGCCGGACATCGACGTGGCCAGGATCCAGGCCGACCTCGCCCAGCTGAACACCATCGCCGACCAGAACGGCGGCAACCGCCGGGCCGGCAGCGCCGGGCACAGCCAGTCCGTGACGTACCTCAAGGGCAAGCTCCAGGCGGCCGGGTTCACCGTCAGCGAGCAGACCTGCACCTCCTGCACCTACCAGTCCGCCAACCTGATCGCCGACTGGCCCGGCGGCCCGTCCGACCAGGTCACCATGCTCGGCGCCCACCTCGACAGCGTCTCGGCCGGCCCCGGCATCAACGACAACGGCTCCGGCTCCGCCGTCCTGCTGGAGAACGCCCTCGCGCTCGCCCAGCAGAACCCCACCCTGACCCGACACGTCCGGTTCGCCTGGTGGACCGGCGAGGAGCAGGGCCTCCAGGGCTCCCAGTACTACGTCGGCCAGCTCGGCTCCAGCCAGCGCGCGGCGATCAAGGCCTACTACAACTTCGACATGGTCGGCTCGCCCAACGCCGGCTACTTCATCAACAACCTCACCTCCGCGGCCTCCGCGCCGATGAAGGCCTACTGGGACTCGCTCAACCTCCAGCCCGAGGAGAACGTCGAGGGCCAGGGCCGCTCCGACGACTACTCCTTCCAGCAGGCCGGCATCCCGACCTCCGGCTACGCGGCCGGCGCCAGCGCCGTCAAGACCTCGGCGCAGGCCGCCAAGTGGGGCGGCTCGGCCGGGCAGCCCTACGACTCCTGCTACCACCAGTCCTGCGACACCACCGCCAACGTCGACGCCACCGTCCTCAAGCGCAGCGCCAACGGCGTGGCCTCCACCATCTGGAAGACCTCCGTCGGCGGCACCACCCCCGCCAACGACTTCTCCCTCTCGGTGAACCCGGCCACCGCCACCGTCAAGCCCGGCGCCTCCACCACCGCCACCGTCGCCACCGCGACCACCTCCGGCTCCGCCCAGACGGTCAACCTGACCGCCACCGGCGCCCCGGCCGGGGTCACCGTCACCTTCGCCCCGGCCTCGGTGCAGTCCGGCGCCTCCGCCACGATGACCGTCGCCGCAGCGGCGTCCACCGCGGCCGGCACCTACAGCATCACCGTCACCGGAAGCGGCTCGGCCACCCACACCACCAGCTTCACCCTGGTCGTCGGCAGCGGAACTCCCAACCCCGGCAACGCCTGGACCCCCGGCACCACCTACCAGGCCGGCGACATCGTCACCTACAACGGCGTCAGCTACCGCTGCGTCCAGGGCCACACCGCCCAGGTCGGCTGGGAGCCGCTGATCGTCCCCGCTCTCTGGGAGGCCGTGTGACCCACCCGGGTCCCTGACCGACACCCCCTGAACCGCTGCGCCGCGATCCGTCGAGGGGGACGGACCGCGGCGCAGCCGTGTCGAGCGGTCCACGCCGGACTGTCAGACCCGCGTGCTTTCGTATGCGGAGGAGGAGCAGAGCGCTCATCCGGTGGCGAAGGAGCGGGAGGTGCGATGACAGGCGGCTGGAGCGGCGTGACGTGGGACAGTTGGCAGAACGCCGAGGAGATCCGCATGCGCCTCGACACCGGGGCCGACCCGGAGGGCCGGGGCTTCGGCCAGCGGCCGCTGCACCGGGCCAGTACGCCAACCCCAAGAGCGGCAACCAGGGCCGCGCCTTCCACGACGGCGAAGAAGTCGGCCGGCACCGCCATCCCGGCGGCCCTCCCATGGACCACCACACCACCGAGGAGGTCCTCGCCTACTACCTCTATCGCCGCAGCGCCATCGCCTTCGCCTGCGCCTTCGCCGGGCTCCACCCCACCGACGCCCGCGCCGTCACCGGACCGGCCGACCACTGGATACGCCTGCCCGAGCCCGACCACCCGAGGGGCTGACCGGCCCGGCGGCGGACGGGGTGACCCGGTGTGACCGCGCGAAAACCCGGTTGACGTAGAGTCGGGCGGCGGGCGGGCCCGCCCCGACCATCGTCAGCCGAGTCGAGGAGACCCCTGGTGACCACGGACGCCGTCCCCGTACCGGAACTGGCCCCCGAGGCCGTCGAGCAGTGGCGGTCCGAGGAGGCCCAGTTGGTCGACCTGCTCGCCCGGGCGCAGCGCGGTATCGGCGGCATCGCCGCCTTCCGGCTCGGCGGTCCGACGCCGACCGTGCTGGTGACCGACCCGGCTGCCGTCCAGCACGTGCTGGGCCGCCACCCCGACCGGTACGTCAAGCGCTCGCACCGGGCCCGGATGCTGGTCGGCGACGGCGTGCTGTCCGCCACCGGAGACGCCTGGAAGCGCCAACGGCGGCTGCTGCAGTCCCAGTTCACCGGCACCGGGATGCGCCGCTACGAACAGCGGATCGCCGCCGCCGCGCGCCGCACCGCCGACCGCTGGGAGGGGTACCGGCGCAGCGGGGAGACCTTCGACGTGGCGGAGGAGATGCGCGGTTTCGCCCTGGACACCGTCTGGCGGACGCTCACCGGGCTGGCCCTGGACGACCGGACGGACGCCGAACTGCGCTCGGTGGAACGGGTGGTGGCCGCCATGCCCACCCTGCCGACCAACGCCGCCGACGCCCGGGACGCCGTCGCCGAGGACCTCGCCCGGATCGACGCCGTCGCCCAGGCCGCCATCGACACCGCCCGTACCGGCCGTCTCTCCGATGTCGAGGAACCGGGCGTGCTCAGCGTGCTGCTCGACGCAGCCGAGGAACACCCCGAGTACACCGACCGGTTGATCCGCGACGAGCTGGTCACCCTGCTGGTCGCCGGCCACGAGACCACCGCCACCACCCTCACCTGGCTGTTCCTGCTCCTGGACCGCAACCCCGGGGCGCGCGGCGCCGCCCCGCAGGCCCTGGTCAGCGAGACCCTCCGGCTCTACCCCTCCGCCTGGATGCTCCCCCGCCACGCCATCGAGGACGACGTGATCGCCGGGCACCACATCGCCGCCGGAACCGACGTCCTGGTCTGCCCCTACCTCACCCACCGCGACCCGGCCCTGTGGCCCGACCCGGACCGCTTCGACCCCGGTCGCTTCGCCACCGGCGCCACCCGCCCCGCCCACCTCGGCGCCTACTTCCCCTTCGGCCTCGGCGCCCGCGCCTGCCTGGGCACCCAGTTCGCCCTCCGGGAGACCAGCGCACTGCTGGAACTCCTGCTCCCGCTGGGCCGCGTGGAGTTCCGCTCACGCCCGACCGGTGCGGCCTACAGCATCACCGTCCGCCCCGACGGCCCGACCCCGGCGGTGCTGCGCTGAGCCGAACCACGGCCCCGGGGCGTCAGCCTCCGGTCGGCAGCCCCCGGCCGGAGCGCCTGCGCTCGACCGCCCGGACGAGGTCGGTGCCGATCTCCGCGAGGAAGTCCGCCGCCGTGTCGAGACGTTGGCCCGCGGGGGTGGCGGCGCCGAGCAGGTCGGCGCCGTTGCGGGCGAACTCGGCCAGCAGGACGTTGCGTTGGGCGCTGGCCAGCATCGACCGGTACCAGACGTCGGAGTCGATCTCGTACTGCTCGCGGCGCCCGTGGCCGTCCCGTCGGCGGCGGATCAGCCCCTGGGCCTCCAGGTAGCCGACCGCCTTGGAGACCGAGGCCGGGCTGACCCCCAGCCGTTGCACCAGCTCGGCCGCGCTCAGGCTGCCGCTGTCGGTCACGTAGAGGCAGGAGAGCACCCGGGCGACCATCCGGGGCAGGCCCAGCTGCTCCAGCAGGTCGGCGAAGCGGCCCGCGTAGTCGCTGATGGCGGCCGGATCGCGCCCCTCCGCCACACGTGCGCCGTCCCCGGCGGGCCGGGGGCGGCCCGGTCGACGGCGGGCCCGCCGGGCGGTGGCGCGCTGGGCGGTCTCCGCGCGGTAGCGGCCGGGCCCGCCGTTGCGGGCGATCTCCCGCGTCACGGTGGAGGTGGGGCGGGAGATCAGCCGGGCGATCGCCGCGTAGTCGAGCCCCTTGGCGAGCCCGGTGGCGATCGCGAGACGGTCCTGCGGGCTCAGCCTGGCACCTGGCACGGGCGGCTCCTTTCCTCGGGACGAGTATCCGGATGCGGGGGACGGTTGCAACCGCGATTGCATTCGCCGTCAGGCCCATTGCAATGATTCACCCCGGCTGAGCTGCTCGTTCATCTCCGCTGCCGCGAACACTCATTGATGGATCCTCGAATCCGGCCGTACGTTCTTCACCGACGACAAGACGACGAAGACGACGAAGACGACGAAGACGAGCAATGCCCGACACTTCAGGGGGACCCGTCATGAAGACCACCGCCCGCACCGCCCGCACCGCCCGCACCGCCGCCCTCGCCACCGTCCTGGCCGGCGCCCTGCTCGCCGCCACGCCGACCGCCTCCGCCGCGCCCACGGATCGCGGGCACACCGGCCACCAGGCCCTGCAGACCTCCCTCGACCGCGCCGTCTCCCAGGCCCACCTGCCCGGTGCGATGGCCGAGGTGCACGACAACGGCTCGACCTGGTTCGGGCAGTCCGGCACCGCCGACGAGAACACCGGCCGACCGCTTCGCCCCCAGGACCGGTTCCGGATCGGCAGCACCACCAAGACCTTCGTCGCCACCGCGCTGCTCCAGTTGGAGGCCGAGCACCGGCTGAGCCTGGACGACAGCGTCGAGCAGTGGCTGCCCGGCCTGGTGGACGGCAACGGCTACGACGGCTCGGCGATCACCATCCGCCAACTGCTCGACCACACCAGCGGGATCGCCAACTTCGCGAGGGACGAGACGGTTTCCGAGGAGTTCCAGGGGCCGCCGTTCCTGCAGCACCGGTTCGACCGCTTCACCCCGCGTCAGCTCGTCGAGATCGGGATCGGCGTGAAGCCCCGGTTCGCGCCCGGCACCGGCTGGGAGTACTCCGACACCAACTACGTGCTGGCCGGTCTGATCGTCGAGCAGGCCACCGGCCACAGCCTCGGACAGGAGATCGCCGACCGCTTCACCGAGCCGCTGCACCTCAAGAGCACCTACGAGCCGGCCGCCGACGACACCGGCATCCACGGCCCGCACGGCCGCTTCTACTCCAAGCTCGGCCCCTTCGACAACCCCGCCCTGCCGGTGTACGACGTCACCGAGCTCAGCCCCACCTGGGGCTACGGCTCCGGCGACCTCGTCTCCACCGTCAGCGACCTCAGCACCTTCTTCCAGGCCCTACTGGGCGGCCGGCTGCTGCCGCCCGCCCAGATGGCCGAGATGTTCACCATGCGGGACCCTGGCAACGGCTGGATCCCCCAGTCCCACTACGGCCTGGGCATCGGCTCCGTCGCCCTCTCCTGCGGCACGGTCTGGGGCATGGGCGGCGCCATCAACGGCTCCTGGTCCTACACCTTCGGCACCCGCGACGGCCGGCACCTGCTCGCGACCTCGGTCAACGGCGACTGGGCCGACGGGCTGCCGTGGGGCCCGGTCTCGGTCTTCACCGCGGAACTCGAGGCCGAGTTCTGCGGCACCACCAAGGCCTGACCACCCGCCCGGCGGGTGACCACACAGGGCGTGGCCGCCCCCGCGGCGGGGGCGGGGCCCCCCCCCGGGGGGGGGGGGGGGGGGGGCCCCCGCGGGGCGGGCCCACGAAGAACACGAGCGCGGGTACCCCCCCCGCCC